>NZ_PCZD01000039.1:0-17129 GCF_002553975.1 Lactobacillus sp. UMNPBX6 | reverse complement strand
TATAAGATAGGCGAAAAGGCAGGTCTTTTCGCCTTTATTTTATACAAAAAAAGAGATCGAATCCAAATGATTCGATCTCTAAAAAAGCACCCTTAATTGTCAATGTCTTAACTTAATGACATTGGAAAAATCCATCTTGCCTTTTTCATCTGTGATTTTTTGGCATCTTGGGCCGCTGATCAAATAATTCTCCAATAAGTTTGAAGAAACCGTAGATAATTAATAAAATTCCCATTATCAGGATAGATTTGCGATCGAATGCTCGTGGATTAATGATGACGATAATTCCTAAGGCAAAGGCGATAACTGCTTCCGTAGCCACGACTGTGATCCGGAATACGCCTGATATTCTATGAAGAATTAGTTGCCGCAGTCTGACATAAGAATAAATAATTAAAAATATTCCCAAGAAATAGTGAGCTAAGAAGATTAACAAACGATTATTAGAAATTAAAGCCGTTGATAGAGCAAAAACAACTAAGTATGAAATAATAAAGAACTGTTTCTGCTTCTCTTTTAAACTAGAATTTGCCGTATCTAAAATTTGATGGACACTAAAGCCAATTCCAGCAAATGCTACTAGAACACCAAAAGCACGTAATGCATATTGAGGCATGGTTAAACTGATGATACCCAACACTACCAGGATCCAACCAACGATTGTATCAGTCGAAAACAGTACTTTAGTTAGATGGCGACTTTTGATTGTTTGCCAAATTGATGAAAACAAGGAGCCAAAAACGAAGCGTGTTCTACGAGAAGAATTTGTGAATGACAGCAGAATAGCCCCAAAACCACCGAAACCATTTTTATCTAATTCGTTGATCTTGGTAGCGCCACTTGCGCCTAGTGCAGCAAATAAATCATTGGTTAGAGATTCGCGTTCTTCAAGCGTTGCGTTTCCAATCCATTGGTTGATTAGTTGATTGTAAACTTTTGATTGCGGATTTCTATGCCTTTTAGTATCAAAGCTCGAACCAATGATTTGCCAACTGAAAGTATCATGTTGACTCAAATTATTGCGCGTACTATTCACAATAGTTGGATGGATTCCTTCAGGTTCAAATAAGCGGCCGATAACGCTAAACTCTGGCACAAATCTTCTTAACGTGTTTTGTAGATATTTTAATGGAAGCTGTGCACCTACTTCTTCAGCGATACCAGGAGAATCAAAAGTGTAGATCCGCTTAATTCGTTTACGAAGTTTGGGCTCAATATTAATTGCAGCATATTCGGCTAAATTGCCACCTTTTGAGTGACCACAAAGATAATAATCTTGATCGTCCGCTTTTAAAATACGTTCGAGTAATTTAACTGCTTGCTTTTGTGCAACAGTAATTCTGAAACTAATTTCAAAGTCTTCTTTCCAACCGATAAGTGAATCATCTGTACCACGAAAGGCGACGAAATTAGTTCCATCAGTTAATTCGATTTTAATGGCACTAAATTGAGTATGTTCAGTTAACGTGCTAGTAAAATAAGATAATTGCGCCTTTTTAAAACGCTCGGCTCGTGCCATTAATTTAAATAGTTCTTGATATTGCAAATTATCATTACGTGGGTGATCATCTGCAAAATAGAGCTTAGCTGCTTCATCTACAGTAATTGTTTTAGCATCGCCACTAACAATATCATGCAATTCAAGATAAGAAAAAATAGATAAAACAAGTGCATCAATATCATTGAAAGGCGATGTACTAAAGTCAATGTCTCCACGCCATTCTAAATATGTAAGAATATTATTATCTGGATACATGTTTTACCTCTTCAAATGAAAAAACTATAATCCCCTCTACAATTTTAACGTAACTATTGAGAGATAGTGTAATAAAAAACTTTTTTAGCTATTTAACAACATTTGTTATTTTATACTATAATAAAAACAGGTAGAAGGGGATTCAACTACCTGTAATGATGGATTATAATAAGGACTTATAGAAATTATAACCCGCACATAAGTATATCAGTTATTGATAGTTAATGGTATACTTATATCTTTACATTTTTTGAAAAAATTACTCTTGTATGTATTGTACAATATGTATGAGGGCGTTTTTTTATTTTAAAAGGGGAATTTTTATGTTAAAAGATGGAATATATGATGCTGAAGCAAGAGGCATGGCAGGCTTTGTTAAAGTGAAGTTAACTGTTAAGGATCAAAAAATCGTGGCAGCTGATTTAGATTTATCTACTGAAACGCCACAATATGGTCAAAAAGCAGAAAAGCAGCTTGAAAATGAAATTCTGACTAAGCAATCTGCAGATATCGATGCGGTAAGTGGTGCAACTTTTACTTCAAATGGAGTTAAAGAAGCAGTTACGGATGCTCTAAAGCAAGCAAAAAAGTAGAGGAAGATTAATGCACGTTACAACATACTTTGTTATTGGAGCAATTATCATCTTGATTATTGCCCTTTTTCGTTCGGAGCATAAATTTGAATTTTTGAAGGCGGCAATTTTATTTCTTGCTCAAATTTTCTTTAGTACAGTTAACTTTTTGCTCTTTTTTGTAATTGCATATTTCATGATGCAGGATAAGGATCATGTGAATTTAGGGAATCTCTTCTTGTTGCTGGCGGCATTTGTGGTACTTTCCGGGATGTTTATCTATTGGGGAATGCGAGTGGCCGCTCATGTTTTCAAGTTTTCGACGACGACTTTGACTTTGGTTGAATATTATATTCAATGGTCGCTGATTTATGTGACAGTTTATCAGGCAATTTTCAGCAATATTAAGCATATCAGTACGATTACTCACTTCATTAGAGTAGGTAATTTCCTAGATCCGAATTTGCTAGTGGTTGTCGTTTTACCTTCATTTATTTCGGCGTGGATTGCCGTGATTTTATATAAAAAGTTTATTAAGGCAATTTAATTAAAAAGCATCCCAATTCCGGGATGCTTTTATTGTTCATGGTAATGTTATTACTTAGTTCTCTCAAGAATTTCATCCATCTTTTGGAAGAATAATTCCTTGTTTGCTTTAGTAACGATGTCAACTTCACGACCGTTAGGATCACGTCTAAAGCTACCAGCACTCATTCCATCAGTAATAACTGTAGCCTTAGCTTTTTCAGTTTTAACAACTTCTGGATACAATGCACTAACTGTAGTAAGTACATCCCAAAGGTAAAGTTCAGCAGAAGGGATTGAGATAATTAGGCTGTAGCCTTGGCCAACTAAATCCATAGCTGGATATTTGCGTAAACTTGCCCAGTGTTGCCGCAATTCATCATTTAATGGGATCTCTTCAGTACTTTCAAGGCCCACCATTTGAATTGAAATATTGGAATCAAAAACGCGTTTAACAGCGTATGGATCCCAGAATGAATTCCATTCCTGACTGCCATCTGCGTTAACCATGGCTACGTTACCATGATCATCAAGAGAGCCGCCCATCCAGTAAAGTTTTTTGATATGTTTTTCAATATCTAGGTCAACATCAAGAGCACGTGCTAAGTCAGTTAAAGGACCGGTCATAATTAATGTGACTGGTTCTTTTGCATGCTTAAGTTTTTCAACCATATCAAGGTGAGCAGGTAATTCAGCTTGTGGAGTATCGATCGAACCCTTTTCGTTTAAGATAGGTAAATAATTAAAGGAATATGTAGCCATGCGCCAGTCGTGTGGGAATTGGTTGACAGCTCTTGAATTTGAACGGGCAACTGCTAATTTATCTCCGCGCAGATTAAAAAGATCAGTCATCTTACGGCATGCTGCAACAGAGGGATCGATAAAACCGTCGGCATCGATTGCACCGACACCTAACAATTTGATATCAGGAGCTTGCAAAAGAAGCAGGTAAGATACTAAATCGTCAATGTTACCATCATGATTAAAATATATTTGTTTCATTTTTTGAACCTTTCTAACTAATTACATTCATTTTAGCATGTCTAATTAACAAGAAGTATTTTAATTTAAGATATTTGTAAAACCGCTTACATTAATCTTATAATAAGAATATTGATATACACAGAAAGGCAATAACTATGAAACAAATTAAAATGGGACCATCTACGCTTTCCATTCCGGCTATGGCTTTAGGCATTATGCGGATGGATCAAAAAAGCGTAACAGAAGCGGCGGATGCAATTAGTGCAGCTTATGAAGAAGGAATTAACTTTATCGATTCAGCCGATATATATGGCGGTGGAAAGTCAGAAACAGTTTTTGGGCAGGCACTAAAAGAAACAAAGATTGGCCGAGATAAGCTCTTCATCCAATCTAAAACAGGGATTGTACCAGGCAAGCGATATGATTTTTCTAAAAAATATATTTTGACTGCTGTAGATGGCATCCTAGACAGAATGCAGGTTGACTACTTAGATAGCTTGGTTCTGCACCGGCCCGATATTTTGATGGATCCAGAGGAGGTAGCAGAGGCTTTTGATACATTGCAGGCACAAGGGAAGGTGCGCTTCTTTGGTGTTTCTAACTTTAATGCTAGTGAAATTGAATTGCTTAAAACAGCAGTGACTCAGCCAATTATGTTTGACCAATTGCAGTTTGGCTTGATGCACACGGGGATGCTTGATAGTATTGTTCATACCAACATGACCGATGAAAAGTCAGTAGATCATGATGGCCAAACGTGGAATTACTTATTGCGGCACAGAATAACATTGCAGTGCTGGTCACCATTCCAATATGGTATGTTTGAAGGAACCTTTATCAATAATTCGAAGTTTCCGCAATTAAATGAAGAATTAGAAAAGTTAGCCGAACATTATCAAGTAGGTAAAAATGCAATTGCAGCCAGTTGGATTTTGCGTTGTCCTGGACAGATTCAAATCTTGGTTGGTTCAATGAATCCTCAGCATATTGCGGATTCAGCGGCTGGTAGCGACATTCAATTAACTAAGCAAGAATGGTACGATTTGTATTTAGCAGCCGGTAATGATTTGCCATAATAAGTTAAAAAGGCCAAATGAAAAGAGTTAGATGAATTTCACCTAACTCTTTTTTTAGTAATTAAGATAATTATTTTAATCTAAATCTTTACCGTTTGATTCGATGACCTTCTTGTACCAGAAGAATGAATCCTTACGTGAACGAGCCAAAGTACCTTCACCGGCATCATTCTTGTCAACGTAGATAAAGCCGTAACGCTTGTCCATTTGACCAGTACCAGCAGAAACCAAGTCGATGCATCCCCATGGAAGGTAACCCATTAAGTCAACACCGTCGAGTTCAACAGCCTTTTCCATTTCTGAAATATGGTTTCTCAAGTAGTCGATTCTGTAGTCATCGTGAACCTTGCCGTCTTCAACCTTGTCGTAAGCACCAAGACCATTTTCAACGATGAACAATGGCTTGTGGTAACGATCTTGCAATTGGTTTAAGGCAATTCTCAAACCTTCTGGATCGATTTCCCAGCCCCAGTCACTACGCTTCAAAGTAGGGTTCTTAGCTACAGCTTTAGCTAAATCAGTTAAATCATCAGGCTTAACTTTTTCGCTTGAAACAGTAGTAGTTTGGTAGTAACTAAAGCCAACATAATCAACTGTACCTTCCTTTAAGACAATTCTATCTTCATCAGTGATGTCAGGACGGTAGCCATTTCTTTCGATATAAGCTTCAACAGCATTTGGATATTCGCCAAAAACATGAACGTCTGAGAACCAATCACGGCGTTGCTCCCACTTGTCAGCTAATAATACATCATCACTTGATGGAGTAAGTGGACGAACAGGTGAGTAGTTGATCATACAACCAATTTGGAAGTTAGGGTTGATCTTGTGACCAATCTTAACTGCTAATGCAGAAGCAACTAATTCATAGTGACCAGCTTGATACATTGCAGCTTCTTTATCCCTGTCAGTCATGTCATCTTTGAAAAGAATACCAGAATTAGTAGCCATTAAGAAGTCATTGTTAAATGCTGATTGGTTATCAATTTCATTGAAAGTCATCCAGTACTTAACCTTGTTCTTGTAACGCTTGAAGCAAACTTCTGCGAAATGTACGAAGAAGTCAATTACTTTACGGTTGGTAAAACCACCATAGTTCTTAGCCAAATTGAATGGCATTTCGAAGTGGGAGAGGGTAATTACAGGTTCAATGCCGTATTCATGACAGGTATCAAATAAATCGTCATAGAACTTTAAACCTTCTTCATTTGGCTCTTTTTCATCACCATTAGGGAAAATTCTAGTCCAAGCAATAGAAGTTCTGAATGCCTTAAAGCCCATTTCAGCCATTAACTTGATATCTTCTTTATAGTGGTGATAGAAATCAATTGCTGAGTGGTTAGGGTAGTTCTTGCCAGGAAGTACACCATCGGTAATTTCACGTGGCTTAGTAGCAGAACCAACGGTCATAACATCGGCAACAGAAGTACCTTTGCCGCCTTCTTTCCAAGCACCTTCAAGTTGGTGAGCGGCTACAGCGCCACCCCATAAAAAGTTCTTTGGCATTTTTGCTGAATACATTAATTATTCCTCTCTTTCTGTATGTAACTGGAAACGTTTACAACGCAATTTTTATATACTTACTTATTAAAATTAAGTGGTTTTAATTTCCGTTGATGGTTAAGGCCCCACGGTCATAGCGATTACGTGTTTCTGATAATTCAAATGGACGTCCGTCTTCTAGGAAGGCTTTTTGTTGGATGCACAGAACTGGATCATCACGCATGCAATCTAAGTATTTCATATCATAGGCATCTGATTTTTCGGCAGTGATAACTCGGTTGTCTTTACCGATTTTAAGACCGAGATCATTTTGGATATATGAATAAACAGACTTATGCAATATGTCCAACGTAATACCAGGGATCCCTTTTACTGGCATAATTGTATATTCAAGTTTAGCGGGTTTTCCATTTAAGACACGTTGTCGAATAATATCATAAACATCATCATTTTTACCTAAGCTTAATGCTTTGCGTTCACTAGCGCTAGGTTTTCTAATGTTGAAGGCAATAACATGACTAGTTAAATGAAATGCACTGTTGACGTGTCTGGTAAAACCATTGTGCTCGTTGACACCAGAATTTAAGAAAATATCTGGAATAGATTTAGTAGTGATGAATGTACCATGACCTTTGACAGTTCTGATTAATTTCTTATCTTGCAAAATTTTAAGGGCATGA
The DNA here is from genome assembly GCF_002553975.1 of Lactobacillus sp. UMNPBX6. Classification (NCBI taxonomy): domain Bacteria; kingdom Bacillati; phylum Bacillota; class Bacilli; order Lactobacillales; family Lactobacillaceae; genus Lactobacillus; species Lactobacillus sp. UMNPBX6. The sequence continues at coordinate 10,033 of NZ_PCZD01000039.1, read as the reverse complement.
ACGATCGTCACTCGGCTAGTATTGTATTTTTGAGCAAGTTCGAATTGTTCAGGCAATCGATCTTTATATTTTTTCTCAATAATGTCTTTTTCTATATCACTAGCGATTTCTTGGTAGCGGCTCAAAATAATGCCTCCTTTCTATTGTAAAGAAATATATTACATGTATATTCTAACAGGTTTTTCTCATAATATGAAAACGGTTTCTACAAAAAAAGATTTTTGTAAGCGATTTCATATGTAAAGCGTTATGCTTTAAAGGAATGGGTTTAAAGTATACAAAAAGAGCGATGACTTCTTATGAAGTTCATCGCTTTTTTCATGGTCTGGAAGTTAGTTTTTCCCAGACACTTTTTGATGCTGAGAGGACGATTCTACGCAGCCATATTAGCATAAACGTTGTCAGCCATTCGTTTTAATTCCTTATTGGCGCCCATTTTAAGTTGCCAGTTATAGAACATGGTTTGCAGTTTACCATGCTTCTCGCGTTCGAAGTGAAGCATTTCTTCACTGAAGGTGATCTTAACGCCTTGGTCATTGTCTTCAGTTACATACTTAATAATGATATCAAAACGGTCAGAAACAAAGTGGGCAGCGTATACTTTGTCTCGTTCATATTCAGTGATCTTTACTTTAGCTCCTGATTGCTCATATTCGGTACCAGCTTGTAAAGTAACAGGCATATTATTATTACGAGCTTGTTTAATACTGGTAATCAATTGTTGGTCAAGGTAATCAAAGAAATCTTTAGCTTTAAAACTAAATTGTTTAGAAATAGTAATCAATAAATTTCCTTCCCTCTATGTCACTTATAGTTTAATCTTATCTTTTTATAAAAATAGAGTCTAGCTTTTTCGCCAGACTCTATTGTCTTTTTATGGTTAATCTAAATCTTCACCATTAGAAGCGATGACTTTCTTGTACCAATAGAATGAGTCTTTAGGGTAGCGTTTAAGAGAGCCATGACCACGGTCGTCACGATCAACATAGACAAAGCCATAACGTTTCTTCATTTCACCAGTACCATTTGAAACTAAGTCAATTGCTGACCAAGTAGTGTAGCCCATTAGATCGACGCCATCAATTGTAACGGCATCCCTCATAGATTTAATTTGACTACGCAAGTAATTGATGCGGTAATCATCGTGGACTTTGCCATCTTTTTCTAAAATATCGGCAGATCCTAAACCATTTTCGACTACCCATAAAGGCTTGTGGTAACAATCCCAAAGGTCATTAAGAGCTATTCTTAAGACATCTGGATCAGTTGCCCAACCCCAAGCATTACTTTCAAGGTAAGGATTCTTAACGCCACCTGCGCTAACATTACCAGATGCTTTAGCTTCAGTTTCATGAGTAGTTAAAACATTTGAAGTGTAGCAGGAGAAGCTTAAGAAGTCAGCAGGGTACTTAGCAATTAATTCATAATCTTCTGGTGTATCGTCAAGCTTAATATCGTCACGTTCATATTTCTTCAAACGATATTCTGGATAGTGTCCACCGGTTTGAACGTCACTGTAAAAGAGCATGTCTTGTTTTGCTTCCATTACTTTAAGTTGATCTTTAGGATCACAAGTGTATGGATAGTAAGCAGAGTAGGCTAACATTTGTCCCACACGATTGTTTGGATCGATTTCGTGAGCTAATTTAACTACTTTAGCACTAACTACAAATTGATTGTGAGCACCTTGAGCACGATTTTGTTCGCTACCGTCGATTAAACCACCGCCCATGTATGGAGCCATATCCATAGCGTTAATTTCGTTAAAAGTAAGCCAGTATCTAACATTGCCCTTGTAATGGTTCATTACGATATCTGAGTAATGAACGAAGGCGTCGATTAAATGACGATCTTTCCAACCACCGAAACGAGTAATTAATGAAAGAGGAGTCTCGTAGTGAGAGAGCGTAACTAATGGTTCGATGCCATATTTAGCACATTCATCGAATACTTTATCGTAGAATGCTACACCTTCTTCGTTAGGCTTTTCATCGTCACCATTAGGCAAAATTCTGGACCAGTTCATTGAAAGTCTGAACACATCAAAGCCCATCTCGGACATTAACTTGATATCTTCTTTGTAGTGGTGGTAGAAGTCAGTTCCTTGGTGACTAGGATAGTAGTGGCCATCAAACATAGTTGGAACAGCGCCTTCTGGCAACTTAAAATTTTGGCCCCAAACAAGTGGGGTAGCACCAGTTTCACCATTAGGTTTCTTCCAGGTAACCTTACGTGGTTCAGTTGCTGAACCGTTAGTTAAAACGTCAACGGCGTTTAAACCTTTGCCGCCTTCATCGTATCCACCTTCATATTGGTTAGCGGCCGTAGCACCGCCCTAAGTAAATTTATTATCAAATGCCATAAAAACACCTCTAAAATCTATTGTTGTCTAATAATACATAGTCACGAGTATTGTAGCGATTGCGGTTGACTGAATATTCAATCGGTTGGCCATTGGTCAGCCAAATAATCTGTTCCAGTTCTAGCATTGGATCATCATCTTTGGCACCCAAATACTTTTTGTCATATTCGCTAGGCTTAGCTGCACGAATTTTACGATAAGCATGACCGAATTTTAGCTTTAATTTCTTATGAATATAATCATAAATTGATGCATGTAGAATTTTTTCATCTAGGTCAGGAACTAATTTGATAGGCATATAAGTATGTTCAATGATGTATGGCTTGCCGTCATAGAGTCTCAAACGAATAATGTTGTAAACTGGTTCATTCTTTTTAAGTTCTAGATTCTTTTGCATTTGTTCATCTGGGAACTCCACAGAGAAGTGAAGAACTTGACTTTTAATATTCTTCTTTCCCAATAAGTTTCTTAAACCCGTAAATGCATTAGCTGGAGAATCTAAAGCTGACTTAATTGGAATATCACCAGAAACAAAGGTGCCTAGTCCTGATTGCTTATAAACTAAACCTTGTCTTTCTAAACCATCAAAAGCCTTTTTGACAGTTAATCTGCTGACATTAAATTCCTCGGCAAAGGCCTCTTGATCTGGAAGGGGCTCTTGTCTACTGTAAACGCCATTTTCTATTCTTTTCTTTAATTCACTTGCTACTTCTAAATATTTTGCCTTTGCCATGTTTTATCATCTGATTTCTAATTAAACATTATACTTATATATCTATTTTACAATAAAAATCTATACTTTATCAAAAAAGAGATGTCATTTTACTATTTCTTTATAGTTCAACAACATCTCTTTTTTTGATTGTTTAAGCCAAATTTTGATCTAGATTATTTTGCTTCTTTGGCTTCTTTTTGTTCTTTAGCAAGCAATACCTTATCGTACTTCTTAGCAAATGGCCAGTAAATAGCTGTTGAAATAAGTAAAGTACAGAATTGCCAGATGGCCATCTTCCAACCACCGATTAAGAATCCGGAAATTATGGCTGGAGTAGTCCAAGGAGCAGCAATACCGTTAAGTGGTGGAACAATACCAGTTTTAATTACTAAGTAAGTTGATGCAGCAACAACTAATGGAGTCAAGAAGAATGGAACAGCAAGCATTGGGTTCATAACGATTGGCAAACCGAAGAGGAATGGTTCGTTAATGTTGAAGATACCAGGTACCAATTCCAATTTACCGATTGATTTCAATTGAACAGATTTAGCAGCAACTAAAGTGAAGACAATCAAACCAATAGTAATACCTGAACCAGTTAAGTTAATGAAGTTGTTGTAGAATTCGTTGGTAACAATGTGAGCACCGTTAGCAAGGGAAAGTTTACCTGCAGCGAACAATCTTGCGTTATCAGCAGTGTTAGCTTGAAGCATTGGGGCTACAAGTGAACCCATGATCAAACCACCGTGAACACCGAAGAACCAGAAGAATGGAACAAGGAAACCAATAGCAAGGGCACCACCGATACCTGTACCAATTACAAAGAAAGCTATGCTGTCACACCCTTTACCACTACCTTCGGCTAATTCGCCTAAGGCTGCAGAGTTAGCGTCATTTTCGATAGAAACTGGAAGACCAAAACGTTTTTCTAATTCATCTACAATCTTGAAGTTGTGGATGTAAGCAATAGCACTAGATCCACCGATAATTCCTGTCTTTTTATTAACTGCACCAGGTGAGGAGATAGCTACTCCTTCGATCTTGATATCTTTTTTGATTTTATCTACTTCATCAGTTAATGCTTGATAGAAACCGTTCAAATCTTTTGGCGTATCGATTGCATGTTTATCTTGAAGCTGATTATCTTTCCAAGTTGCGATTTTAATAGTTGTACCACCAATATCAATTGCTGCTAAATTCATTTTGTTTGCTCCTTATTAAAAATATATACTTTTGTAACCCATCATAAATACTTTTGAAAGCGTTGCCAATAAACTATCTAATGGTAAAATAAAGATGAGCAAATATAGAAGAAATACTCTGAGGAGAAAAATATGATAAACGCAATTATAAAAAATAGAAGAACAGTTAGAAATTTTACTGCAGAATCTGTATCAGATGATGAAATTAAAAGTTTGGTTGAAGCTTTTCAAACTTTACCTTGTGGTATGCATCAAGCAGATGTAATGAACTTAGTAGTTGTTAAAGATGAAGGATTAAGAAACGAAATTGAAAAAGTAACAGGAAATGCTTGTTACAACGCACCAGTTTTGTTTTTAATCAATACTAAGAAAGACAACATGTTTGGTGAACGTGATGCTTCTGCAGCAGCTGAAAACATTATGCTTGAAGCTACGGATTTAGGATTAGGTTCTGTTTATGTCATGGGCGGTGCCGTAAAGCTGAATGACTATGCTGATATTCAAAAAGAATTAGGTATTGCCCAAGACTTTGAAACAACAGTAATTGTTCCTGTAGGTAAAATTGCTGAAGAACCAGCTAAGGAGGACCGTACTAGTCGTTATCAAGTAACTATCTATTAAGGAATCGTTAATGAATAAAAGAATTTTACTTAGCCTATCTGCTATTATGCTGACAGCAACTTTATCTGGGTGTAGTCAGGTCCATTTTGGCAGGGATGCAGTGACTATTGGTTCAGTGAAAAAAGATAACCCAGAAGTTAAACATAAAACTACTAAAAATGAGTCAGCAGTATCTAGCAGCAGTAAAAAGTCAGTTAAGAAAACAACTAAAAAAGTTGAGAAGACTAAGGTTAAAGATGAGAATAAGAAAAAGTCTAAGCCGAAGACCAAGAAAGTAGTAAAAACTAATTGGAATGAAGCCAAAAATAAAAAATTGAAAGTTGCAGTAAATAAATGGAGTAGACCTTCAGGTCAAACTTATTGTTTTTATGATGGAATTCATCCTTTGAAGACTAAAAAAGGCGATACATATCTGCAAGCTTTCAAACAAGCAAGATTTGTTTTAAAGAAAAAGCAAATTAAAATAGGCTGGAGTCCTTTGGGCAAGAATAAGTATCAATATAATGTTGTGGCGATTGCTAATGATAATTTTAAGTCGTGGCATAACACTTACTTGTTCTGTTTAAAAAAGAATAAACCTGTGATTTTGCTTGATCAATCTAAAAAAGGTGCAGTGGTAGTAGTTAAAACTGTTAAAGATACTACTTTGATTAAAGGCTTTGAAAAAGCTTATCAAAAATAAAGCATAAATCAGTTTAAGAGTAAAACAAAAAGGCATGTAGAAATTAATCTACATGCCTTTTGTTTTGAAATTGTACTCGGTTAATCGAAATTAATCGTGGTCAACATCGTCTGGGAAGAATGCAAGACGTTCGCCCTTGCCAAGTTCTTCTTCGATTTCAAGTAAGCGGTTGTACTTTTCAACACGTTCTGAACGAGCTGGAGCACCGGTCTTAAGTTGACCACCGTTTACAGCAACTGCCAAGTCAGCGATGAATGTGTCACCAGTTTCACCTGAACGGTGTGAAATCATAGTGTTGTAACCATTCTTACGTGACATACGGATAGTTTCAAGGGTTTCAGTAACAGTACCGATTTGGTTCAACTTGATTAATGAAGCATTACCGGCACCTTCCTTGATAGCCTTCTTCAAAAGTGCTGGGTTAGTACAAATGAAGTCATCAAGAACGATTTGGATACGGTCTTTGTGTGATTCAGTGAACTTAACCATACCGTCAACATCGTTTTCGTCGTATGGGTCTTCCATTGACATTAATTCTGGGAATTCTTCCAAAAGCTTGTCGTAGTATGCAGCTAATTCTTCATCGTCAAGAACCTTGCCTTCAAGGTGGTACTTGCCGTCTTCTTTGTTGTAGAAGTATGAAGCAGCACAGTCACATGCAATACCGATATCTTCGCCTGGCTTGTAACCAGCCTTAACGATTGATTCGTGTAAAGCCTTCAAAGCTTCTTCTGAGTTCTTCATGTTAGGTGCGAAACCACCTTCGTCACCCAAGCCAGTTTCGTAACCCATGTCTTCAAGAACTTTCTTCAAAGTGTGGTATACGTTAACGATCTTTTCGAAACCATCACGGAATGAAGTTTTAGCAATTGGAGTGATCATGAATTCTTGGATGTCGATACCGTTGTCAGCATGTTCACCACCGTTGATAACGTTGTGGAAAGTTTGTGGCATTTCAAGATCAATACCGCCAAGGTAACGGTAAAGAGGTTGTTGACTAGCCTTAGCTGCAGCAACAGCAGTAGCCATTGATACACCTAAGATAGCGTTAGCACCAAGACGACCCTTGTTTGGAGTACCGTCTAAGTCGATCATAGTTTGGTCAATCTTAGGTTGGTTAAATGGGTCCATACCCTTTAAAGCGTCGTTAATTTCAGTGTTAACATTGTTAACAGCCTTTGAAACGCCCTTACCGCCAAGACGTGAACCACCGTCACGTAATTCAACGGCTTCGTTTTCACCAGTTGAAGCACCTGATGGAACTTCAGCCTTACCTACGACACCGTTTGAAAGGGTAACGTGAACTTCAACAGTTGGGTTACCACGTGAGTCAAAAATTTCGAGTGCGTGTACATTTTCAATAACTGATTTGAGCATTATAAACCTCCTCAAAAATTATGGCATGTAACAAAAATTTTGCATGCCATACGGAACAATTTTTGTCCCGCTTACAATTCAAATTTTAGCCTAACTTTGTGATCATGTAAACATATGAAAGCGGTTTACATTTTAAAAATTAATAAAGACAATAATAAATTACTATATCAACGCGCTATAATACATGTATTAAAATAATTGTTTATGATAAATAAGGAATTCGATTATGGAGAATATTAAATTAATTATTGATTCTAGTAGCAATATGAAAAGCGATCCTGACCACAACGTGGAAGTAGTACCTTTGACTATTTCTTTTGGCGGTAAGGATTATATTGACGATCAAAATTTGAATATCAGAGAATTTTTGAATGATATGAATCAAAATCAAATTGCCGGTAAGACTACTTGTCCTAGCATTCAAGCTTGGCTTAATGCACTAGAAGGTACCGAAAAAGCTATCATCATCACGATGACTAGTGGTATGAGTGGTACTTTTTCCTCAGCACTTCAAGCAAAAACAATGTATGAGGAAAAGCATCCCACCAGTCAAATTATTGTAGTTGACTCAAGAAGTGCGGGCCCTGAATTAACTATTGTTTTGCACGGTATTGAGAAAATGATTCAAGGCGATATCCGCTTTGTTGATCTCGAAGAAGTAATTGCCAAATTCAGAATGCGTACGCATTTGCTCTTTATTCTGCAATCACTACATAATTTGTCTCTGAATGGGCGTGTCTCACCAGTCGTAGCCAAGGTTGCCGGTCTTTTGAAAATTAACTTGATCGGTACGGCAAGCAAGGAAGGTAAACTTGAACCATTAACTAAGGCTAGGGGTATGAAAAAAGCAATGCGTGAATTGCTTAAATACATGAAGGACGACAATTATCATGGCGGTGAAGTGATTATTGACCACTGCGAAAATGAAAAAGATGCCGAGATTATCAAAGATAAGATCTTGGCTGAATATCCTGATGCTCAAGTTACGATCCGTCCAATGCGCGGCCTTTGCAGTTTTTATGCTGAAGAGGGCGGAATTATGGTTGGTTTTCATGAATAAAAGATAAATTAAAATAAAACGAGTATGTTCCAAGAAACATACTCGTTTTTGTTTAGAGTGCTAAAAACAATTGTTGTGAAATGCTAAAGCAAACGATTGCCAAACTAGTTGCACCAATTATGTCTGATGGGTAATGGGCTTTTAAACTCAAGCGAGAAATGATTACCATTATCCAAACAGCAATAACTGTGATGATGAAGGCGAGTCCTAAATCTTTAGCAAAAAGCTGCAATAGAATTAGCCCCATGGTCGTTGCTCCTAAAACGTGCCCACTAGGGAAGCTGTAGCCTTCTTCCATGTTTGAGTGGAGAATAGGACGCTTGCGCCGGATCAATCTCTTTAAAATGATGCCGGAAATATCCGCAAAACCTAAGGTACCCAATACCCAAAGTGCAGTTAAATTGCGCTCTTCATTTAACAAAAGGCCAGCTAAGAGCACGTCCCAAACGACCATCAATTTGGGATCGTTAATAAAGGCAATTACTTGCCATTTGTAACCACTGCGTTTTTTAACTAATTGATGGTGTAGCCAGTGGTCAAATAGATTAAAACGACGTGAGGTCTTGATATTAAAAATGAGTAACACTAATACAGTTGCTGCAAGGAGCAACACTAAATAATTATTCATTGATGCACAATATCCCCAATAACTTATTTGTAAAATCTATTTTAACCGCAAAAGAAAAAATAATGCTAATCTTTAAACAAAATTAACATTATTTGCGCAATTTTTAGTTTTGATGATTAAATTTACCTTTAGTGAGCATATCGTAAGTAATTAAATCACTGCTGTCTAAATCTTCTTTATTCATATCAACTACGTTGATTTGCTTATTAGTGTAAGTAGTGTAGTAGAAGATACCTTTATCCAAATTGATACCATCAGAGTAAATAGTGTACTCAAAAGCATCTGGGCCGACTTGATCCAGGCCTTTTTGTTGTTCTACTGAATGCAGAATATGGAAGTAAGTGTCTACGTTTTCTTCTTCAGAATCGGAAGTAGGGGCGTTAAACTTGTTGAAGGCTACTCTGACAAAACGGGATTCTGAATCCATACCACCTGGCAAATTGCGTGAACCTAAGCCGCGGCTGTAGCCGTCCATTTTAACTTGATCTGAGAAGTTGTTCTTTGGCATTGCGGCAGAAACATCTGCGTAGTTGTTTAAGTTGAACAATTGCTTAGGGAATTGTGGGTTGTTAGTTAAGCAGCCAACAGGATTATCGTAAACGTGCATACCGTCTGCATCAGTTTCAACAACAATAGAAACACCAGTTTTATCTGCAATGATCCAGTGAAGTGGGGATGCTTGCATCTTGTCACTGAAGTTCTTCTTGGTAATGTTGATGGTAGATAATAATTTCTTAGCTTCTGCAACAGTAGCTGCTTGGCCTAAGATCCAAGGAATAAATTCGAATGAAGCAATATTGTCTTTGCCTTCTTTTACGTCGTAGTAAATGGCGTTATCTGGATAGTTAAGACCGACCATTCCTAAGCCTTTTTCGTTAGCTGCATCAAAGTATAATGGGTAACTATCTGCATTTAATGCAATACCAACCATTGCATAGTGATGATCGATTTTAGGCATGTCACGAAACTTGAATACGTAGTCGCGTGGAGTAATAACAACTTGTTGTCCAAAAGTAACTTCAAGGTCAAGGTTGCGGCCAAAGTAGTGATCCCTTGGACTAAATATAATAGATGTACACATAATTGTTCTCTTTTCTATCAACTATATCTAAAAATAGAGTACCGATATGATGCTTTAGGGATAGTTTAGCACAATAAATTTTGAAATTATATAAAATTCTAGTTTGTTTTTGATTATCTATAATAATGAGTTATAATGATAACGTTATGGAGTGTTGGCAGAGTGGTAATGCACCGGACTCGAAATCCGGCGAACCAAGTTTTCCTTGGCGCGCAGGTTCAAATCCTGTACACTCCTTAGAATTTTTAGCAAGTGTCTGGGAAAAAACTAACCCTTAGATACTGAAAGACGATCAATCCAACTCT
>NZ_PCZD01000038.1:0-18133 GCF_002553975.1 Lactobacillus sp. UMNPBX6 | reverse complement strand
GGCCGTGAACATCTTAGAAAAAGGATTAGGCAAGTGGCAGAATCCTAAAATAAAAGAAGCAGCCTTATTCGGGGCTGCAGTCCGCTAGCAACTCACGGACTCAAAAGGCTTTGGTAATTAGACGACCTCTATCGGCAATAGCCAAAAGATTATTGCTGGTAAGTCAAGTCCGTATCTAAGCAAGTTGGTGTTCTGGTTAGCGTAAGCTAACGAGCCACTAAGCCCTAGACTTCAGTCTAGGGTAGTTGACTCGCAATGAAATAGAAAAATTCAGATTTATGCTGATTAAGACTGTGCTGGCCTATTTGAAGGAAAACAAAAATAACACAATTGATTATGATCCTGTTTATGAATTATACAAATTGTGTCAGCAAGCCGACTGGCATCGTTTGGCTAGAATGGAAGAAATTTGGCGAGCTTTTTATAGTGTAGATAATCAACGTTAAAGGAAGTATTGAAATGCGCGTTAATGTATTGCAACATGCACCTAATGAGGGCCCTGGATCTATTCAAGATTGGTGCCATGAACATAACCATGAAATGTTTGTTTATCATCCAGCAGATTTTGGTATTTTACCTACGCTTGATGAAACTGATTTGTTGGTGATATTAGGAAGTCCTAATAGTCCTAACGATGAATTGGATTGGGTAGAAAATGAACGGGTGTTAATTAAGCAAATGCTTGATGCTCATAAACCAATTTTAGGTATTTGTTTTGGTAGTCAACAGATTGCTAAAACATTGGGATATCGGGTACTCGATGCACCAGCTAAAGAAGTCGGTTGGGCTCCAGTATATTTACAAAATCATACAATTACTGAACTTCCCGAAAAATTAACAGCACTTCATTGGCATCAGCAAATGAGTGAAATTCCTAGAGAAGCTAAATTATTATTTTCAAGTGATTTAGTAAAGAATCAGGGATATTTACTGGGAAATAAGGTAATTGGATTGCAATTCCATTTTGAACCTAAAGAAGACAATGTGCGAGAGATCGCTATTAATGATGGAGCATATGCATTAGAAAATAATGATTTGCATCAGACACCACAAGAAATAATTGCTCATGGTGTTCCAAAAGAAAATAAAGATGTAATGTTTGTTTTGCTTGATTACATTACTGCTTAGTAAAAAAAGAGATTAGCTATGAATTTATAGCTAATCTTTTTTTCATTAATATTTTTCAGCTGTTTTTACATTAAAACCAGGAATATTGCCGAACCACTTTTTAAGCAAGCGATTGTAAGTGCCATTTTTTTCTAGCTTGGTCAGAGCTAAATTAATTTGTTTATCCATTTCGGTCTGACCTTTATTTACAGCAATTCCGTATGGTTGATTGGTAAAGTTTCCGCCGACTAATTTATAACCTGAACTGTCGCGTAAAATACCAACTAAGATACCATTATCAGTTACAAAAGCATTACCTTGTCCAGCTTTTAAGGCAGCAAACGCTTGACCATAATCATCAAATTGGAGGATTTCTGCTTTTGGAGCAAACTTTTTAACTGCATCGGCAGCAGTTGTTCCTTTTACTACTAAAACTTTCTTATTATTTAGATCCTTAACATTTTTAATCTTACTATCTTTGGCAACCATAATTGACTGACCAGCAGGAAAGTAAGGCTTGCTAAAGTCAACTTGTTTTTCACGTTCAGGTGTAATGGTCATCGCCGCAATTACCGCATCTACGTTTCTATTCTTTAATAATTGAATTTTAGTATTTGCCGTTGTAGTAACAAAATTTGCCTTAGCATTTTTACCTAGCATTTCTTTGGTCAATGCTTTAGCAAGATCAATTTCAAAACCATTGATTTTGCCAGTTTTGATGCTCATTGATCCAAACAACGGCGTATCTGCCTTAACACCCCAATTGATTGTTTTAGTAGATTTCACCGTTTGGTAGACATTTTGATTTTTATTTTGTCCACAAGCTGATAGTGTAAAAAGCGCTATTCCAATTAGTAAAGTTGAAAGAAAAAATCTCTTTTTCATGGTGTCACTTCCTAACTTCCTATAATAATTTTTTATTATACCAATTTATTCTGAAAAAATGAAAATTTATCTTCTTGATAATAGTCTCTGTATATACTAATATTATTGGTATGTGTAGAGACTAAATAAGAAGGTGAAACAAATGAAAATAAGTGAGTCGGAAAAATTGAATATGGCCATAGTTCATGGGAATAGGGCCTACCAGCAGTGGGATCAAGATCATGAACTCTCAGATTATTTATCAGTAATTTTATATGAATTGCTGTTACGTAAAAAATTAACGCAAAAACAATTAGTTGGTTTAACTGATTTACCCAAACAATCCATTAATAAGGGAATAAAAATATTGCATGATTCAGGCTATCTTATTATGAGCGTGGATCCTCAAGATAAGCGAGTACGTTTTTGCGAATTGACTGCTGACGGAAATAAGTATGCTAAGCAAAAGATGCAGTCATTATTTAAGTTAGAAGAACGGACTGCTCAAAAACTTGGCTCTGAAAAGATGCAGCTTTTAACTGATTTATTAACAGAATGGGGCAATACCTTTTGGGATTTTTTTAATGAAGAAAGGAGTAATAAATGAAAGCATTCAAAATCTTAATACCGCACTTTAAGCATTACAAGAAAGATATTTTTGCAGCCCTTGTTGCAATTATCGTTTCCGCCTTTGCAACATTATATCAACCGCGTTTGCTAGAAAATATTCAACGAGCAATTATGTTGGATCAAAAAGATATCGTTGTTTGCGACGGTATCATCTTAGTTGTATTAGGCATTGTAGCCATCATTTCGGGTGTCTTCAACGTTTACTATGCCGCTAGAATCGCACAAGGAGTGACTAGTGACTTACGTGAAGAAACCTATGCTAAGATCCAGAGCTTTTCTTTTGGTAATATTGAAAACTTTTCAGCGGGATCATTGACCACGCGTTTGATCAACGATATGAATCAGATCATGAACATGTTGATGCAACTCTTTATGCAATTGCTCAGAATGCCTATTTTAATTGTGGGATCTTTTATTTTCTGTATTGTAATTATCCCACGTTTTTGGTGGGCAACTGTAATAATGGTGGCCTTGATCATTGGTTTTGGTATTTATGTTTTAAAACAAATGAACAGTTTGTTTGATAAATTTCAAAAAACAATGGATAAGATTTCGGGTCGAGCACAGGAAACTCTGCAAGGTGTACGAGTGGTGAAATCTTTTAATCAAGGTCCTCAAGAAATAAAGAAATTTAATCAGACTTCAGATCGTTTGAACAACTATAATATTGTGATTGGTTATTGGTTCTCTACGATTATGCCGGCCTTTCAACTTATTGCGTATTTAGTAATTACGCTGGTAGTTTATCTAATTGGACAAGGTATTGCAGCTCATCCAACTGATGTAGCAGTCGTCAGTCCATTTGTTAACTACATATTAACACTTCTGTGGACTATCATGATTGCCGGAATGACTATGATGCAATTTGCCAGAGGTAACATTTCCTTAGGCCGTATTAAAGAAATTTTGGATACGGAACCGGATATTAAATTCAATGAAAATGCGTCTACTGATATATTAGGCAGTTCTGTTGAATTTGATCATGTCTCATTTACTTATCCTGATGGTGAAGATGAAACTCTAAAAGATATTTCATTTAAGATCAAGCCAGGACAAATGGTTGGTATTGTTGGTGCTACAGGTTCAGGTAAATCAACCTTGGCGCAGCTAATTGCGCGTCTTTATGATCCAACCAAAGGTGAGGTTAAAATTGGTGGCCATAACTTGAAAGATGTTAATGAAACGGCTCTGCGTAAAACTGTAGCGTTTGTTTTGCAACGTGCAATTTTGTTCTCTGGCACGATCGCTTCTAATTTGCGTCAAGGAAATTCTAGAGCTAGAATGCATGAACTACAAAGAGCGGCCAATATGTCTCAAGCGTCTGAGTTTATTGAGCGATATAATGATTCATTTGATCATGAGGTAGAAGAGCGGTCATCCAATTTCTCCGGTGGTCAAAAACAACGTCTTTCTATTGCACGAGGATTAGTTGCTAAAACACCAATTTTAATTTTAGATGATTCCACTTCTGCACTTGATGCAGAATCTGAAAAGAAGGTGCAACAGGCCTTAGAACATGAATTACCAGATACAACGACGTTTATTATTGCGCAAAAAATTGTGTCAGTTGTACATGCAGACACGATTTTAGTTTTAGATGATGGTAAGCTGGTTGCTCAAGGCACTCATGCAGAATTATTGAAGACATCACCTGTTTACCAAGAAATCTTCAAGACACAAAAGGGCAAGAGAGGAGGAAAATAATGAGTGATACAAGAAAAGCTATTCACTATTTTATTAAGTATCTAAAACCATATAAAAAAGGCATTGCTATTGTAATTCTTCTATCTTTGCTATCAAGTGGTGCACAAGTAATTGCTCCAACGTTTTTAGGCCGTGCTGTGACTGATTTGACTAACTATTTAGCCGATTTAAAGAAAGGCACAGCTAGTTTAAATACGTTTTATAGTGCATTATGGTCAATGCTCTTGTTCTACGTTCTAAGTCAAGTTGCAATTTTCATCGCATGGATGGTTATGTCCAAATTCAATGCAGATTCAACTAACGATATGCGTGAAAATTTATTTGCTAAGTTTCAACGTATGTTAGTGCGCTATTTTGACACGCATCAAGATGGTAAGCTGCTTTCTTTATTTACTTCCGATTTGGATAATATCTTTAACGCAATGAACAACGCCATCTTTGAAATTATTTCCCAAGGAATAATGTTCATTGGGACGATTGTCATCATGTTTATGGTCAACCAACAACTTGCTTGGACTACAATTGCGACCACACCATTAATCCTGATTGTTAGTGTATTAATCATGAAAAAGGCTCGCATTTATCTTGATAAACAACAAGATGAAATCGGAGATTTGAATGGTTATATTACTGAGCAGATTAATGGTGAAAAAATCATTATTACCAATGATTTAAGAAAAGAATCTATAGAAAACTTTAAGACCTATAACAACCGAGTTCGAAATGCTATGTTTAAGGGACAATTTTACTCAGGCATTCTTTTTCCATTAATGAACGGACTAAATTTGCTTAACTTAGCCATTGTTATCGCGATGGGAGCTTGGATGATTATTTCCGGTCAAGTTAGTCAAGCAATCGGTTTGGGCTTAATTGTAACTTTTGTGGAATATTCGCAGACTTATTTCCAACCATTAACCCAAATTACTTCTATTTATTCTATGATTCAGTTGGCATTAACAGGTGCTAGAAGATTGGCAACGGTTGAAGAACAAAAAGACGAAGATGCAGTGCCAAATGGTAAAAAGATTAACGGTTTGCAAAAAGCTGTTAAATTAGAGAATGTCCATTTTGGCTATGATGAAAATAAAGAAATCTTGCATGGAGTTAACATTTCAGTAAATAAGGGTCAATCTGTTGCCGTAGTTGGACCAACCGGATCAGGAAAGACTACGATCATGAATCTGCTTAATCGTTTTTATGATGTTAACTCAGGTAAGGTAACCTTCGACGGGGTCGATGTGCGTGATATTCAGCTTGAATCGTTACGGAATAATATCGGCATTGTATTACAGGATTCTGTTTTGTTTACTGGTACAATTGCAGATAATATTCGTTACGGTAAACCAAACGCGTTGATGGATGAAGTAATTAGTGCCGCAAAACAGGCAGATATTCATGACTTCATTGAAAGTTTACCGGATGGTTATGAAACCAAGGTGAATGATAGTAGTTCTGTCTTTTCAACAGGACAAAAGCAATTAATTTCAATTGCACGGACTATTTTGATTAATCCCGATTTCCTGATTTTGGATGAGGCTACTTCGAATGTGGATACGGTAACCGAAGAAAAGATTCAACAGGCGATGGATGCGGTAATTGCCGGTCGGACTAGCTTTGTAATTGCACATAGACTAAAGACAATCTTAAATTCTAATAAGATTGTTGTACTCAAAGATGGTAATGTAATTGAGTCAGGAAGTCATGAAGATTTATTAAAAGAAAAAGGTTTTTATTACAAACTTTATACTGACCAAATGGCATTTGATTAATGTGGTATACTGACAATAGTTGAATAAAAAAGTCACTAGGGGTGCTGAAAAGCTGAGACATACTCTTTGAACCTGAACAAGGTAATACTTGCGTTAAGGAAAGTGCGATGAAATCGATTATTTTTGTGCTCCTACTGACTGTAATAGTTAGTTAGGAGCATTTTTATGTTTACACGATCAGCAAAGTGGAATGTTAAATCAATTATTTTAGTTGCCTTAATTGGGATCATTATGGGAGTTATCTACACTTATGGTTTTAATAATGTGTATAACTTGGTTAAACTTAGCTTTTTACCGACTGGATATGCACCGGTTGTGGACAATATCTTTACTGGACTCTGGTATATGGCTGCACCACTTGCAATGTATTTTGTCCCTACGGCAGGCTCAGGTACGATTGGTGAATTATTAGCGGCAACAGTTGAGATGGCAATTGGTGGCCAATGGGGTGCTCTGACTATTTTTGAAGGGTTAATTCAGGGTGCTACAAATGAAATTGGCTTTTTTCCTAAAAAAGAACGTTATGAAAGATTTTCTTGGAAGAGCGTTTTAACAGGAGCCTTCTTTGCTAACTTAGGTGGTTTTATTCCATCATATTTCTTATTTGGATGGAGTCATTATAGTGTCAACTTGCAGATCGCAATGTTCATTACTAGCATGATTTCAGCCCTTCTTTTTGATGGAGTACTAGTAAAATTAATTACTAATTTGTTTGATAAAACATTAAAGCCGAGAATCAAATAAGCCTTATCTAAAACGTATATACTGAATTAATAATGGGTGAGTGCTAAAATGAATATGGATATGTGTATACGTTTTCATGAAAAGAAGAGATTTTTTTGACTCGACGAACAAGTGAAGAAAAGAAAGAAGAAGCGGAAGCGATAAAAAATTGGAATCCGCGATATCGTAAAAATGTCATTATTTATGGATTTATGGTATTTTAGGCGCAGTTACTGGTATTACTAATGATGCTGCACTTTCTTACTATAAGATTGTTGCGCCACACTTAATTTCAGGACTTAATATTTTTAATGCCGCAACGGCGATTCCGATGTCTTTAATGATTGCTACTGTTCACAAATATGGTTATAGAAATATCTTATTGGTATTGCCACCAATGACTGCTATTTTTATGGCCTTAACTTGTGTGACTACCAATCAAATTATCATTATGATTGCATATACGATTTCATGGACCGCAATTGGGTTTTATGACTTAATGTATCCGTTGATGTGGACTTCATATGTACCAGAGAAGATTAGAACTAAAATGTTCTCTGTCGTTATGATTGTAAACTTGATTACTCAAACGATCTGTACTTTCTTTGGTGGAAAAGCAGTTGTTTGGTTCTTTAGTTTACTTCAAGGTACTTCATATCGGGATGCATCTATTGCATCAGGACGGCCAGAATTAATGCACGGCCAAGTATTAGCAAACTATACTAATGCTTATCGGATTTTGCTCGTTATTACCGCCGCTGTAACGATGTTAGCCTTCATTTTAGCTTTATTCATTCATAATGTACCACGAGACTATCGTTCAGAAGCAAGTGAAGAAAGCACCACACCCGCTCAAAAAGCTGCAATGTACAAAAAGTTGCTTAATAAACGAACCATTATGTGGATTGTTTATATTGCGGGTGTACAACTTGGTGCGAGATTGATCGCTGTCTATGTGCCAATCTATTTAAATAATTATTTACATATTCCACGTGACGTATCTTCTTCGGCAATTGGAGTTTATGATTTAATGTACCCACTGATGTGGACATCTTATGTTCCTAGCAAAATAAGAACGAAAATGTTTACTGTAGCTATGGTGGTTAACTTAATCGCTGAAAGTATCATGATGTTTATTGGTGGTAAAGCCGTTGTATTTATTTTTAGTAAATTACAAAGTATCAGTTATCAGACAGCTTCAAATTTGTCAGCCGATTCAAATGCAATGAAAGGGGCAATGCTTTCAAATTATATTAGCGCGTATAAATGGGTAATTATTATTACAGCTGTGATTACCTTTATTGCCTTTGTTCTCGCTTTATTTATTAAAGATAAGCCAATTGATTATCGTTCAACTGAAAGTAAAGATAAAAAAGAAACATTGCAGCAGAAAATGACAACTTACAAACGACTCGTTAACTATAAAACGGTTGTCTGGGTACTTTATTTATGTGCTGTCCAATTAGGTGCTGGATTGTTTATCCAATACGTGCCAATTTATTTGAACAGTATTTTACATATTCCACGGGGAATAACTTCAACTATTAATACGTTACAAACCGTTGCCATCTTTGTAGGTTACTTCTTTGCACCTTATTTTGCTAAGAAGTTAGGTTCAATTATGACGATTGCGATCAGTACAATCATTTGTGCACCATTAATGTTAGTAATGGCCAATGCCAAGATGCTCGGAACGGGTGCCGCTTTATTTGCAGTTGTAGGCACAATTTTATTCTTCCGTTCAGGCCTTGCAAATGCCTCTATGCCTGTACAACAAGAAGTACAAATGATTTTAGTAGATAAGGATATGCGTCCTGCCTTTAGTGCGGTAATTGAAATTGCATTGTCAGTTGTTGGCGTCATCGATGGATTATTTACTGAATTCTATCTTTTGAAGACGCAACAAGGTTATGCCAATGCTTATATTATTGCGGCTGCATTATATATTGTGTCAGGAATTGTATTGATTCTCGTATTTGCTAAAAAGTATAATCGGATTTTGCGTGATAGTCATGCATCTGAAGAATCCAAATAATAAAAAAATAAAAAATGGAGCTTAGCCCCATTTTTTTATTGGTTTAAAACTGATTGTAATTTAGTAGTAAGCATGTCGATTGCCACATCATTTTCTCCGCCTTCTGGCACAATGATGTCAGCGTAACGCTTAGTTGGTTCGATAAATTGATTGTACATTGGTTTTACCGTACCAAGGTATTGGTTAATGACAGAATCAAGAGAACGACCACGTTCCTTCATATCGCGTTCAAGTCGGCGAATGAAGCGAATGTCATCGTCAGTATCAACGTAGACTTTAATATCCATTAAGTTGCGGATATCTTCGTTGAAAAGAACCAAAATTCCTTCCAAAATAATGATGTCGGCAGGTTCAACGTGAATGGTTTCATCACTTCTTGTGTGAGCAGTGAAATCATAAGTTGGCATTTCAATTGGCTTTCTGTGCATCAATTGATTAAGTTGTGCTTCAAGCAGTGGCATATCAAAAGCGTCAGGGTGATCGTAGTTGATCTTCATCCGTTCTTCCATTGGTACGCCGGTATTGTCCTTATAATAAGAATCTTGCGTCATGATCATAATACGATCGTGTTCGTTAATATTATTAGCAATCTCGTGGGCGATAGTTGTTTTCCCACTTCCCGATCCCCCAGCAATTCCGATAATAACAGGTTTTTCAAGTTTTCCCATCATAAACTCCTTTATTTTTCTACATATCAATAAACATTTTAAGCTATTTTCCGAATATTAACAGACCTAATTTGCTCTAAAATCAAACTTCTTTTCAAAAGTAAGGAAATTGCCTTGCATTTTTATAAAAAATACTGTTAAATATATATCAATAAATTAAAAGGCTATGAAAAAGACGAGTAGATAATCTATTCTTTGCAGTGAACTGATGGTAGTGAGAAGTCAGTAGACCCTGGATTATTGAAAAACACTTTTAGCAGCTCACCGAAATAATAATTATTAAAGTAGGTCGAGACGTTTCCGGTACGTTACCTTGCCGGTGGAGCATGATTGTGCTTCATGAGATGGTCTATTTAATAGACAATTTGGGTGGTACCGCGGAAAAAGCCTTTCGTCCCTGTAACAGGAAGACGAAGGGCTTTTTCTTTGTCTTCTAAATGAAGTTTATAATCTATACAAAATTCGTAAAATTACCAAGTTATATTTGATTTTTTGAATAAAATCGAATAGCTTTTTTGAAAATCCGAATGAATATTATTAGCGATATTATAAACGTATCATTTTGACTGGTATAGTTGTTTAGTTTTAACCATAAAAAAGGTAAAATAGTATTATTACATAACATAAAACGAAAGAAAGGGTAGAAACCATGGCAGCAATTATTGAATTTAAACATGTTGATAAATATTACGGAAAGCTTCATGCATTGAAAGATATTAACTTAAAAATTGATGAAGGCCAAGTGGTTTCAATTATTGGTCCCTCAGGTTCTGGTAAGAGTACTTTAATCAGAACAATGAATGGACTTGAACCAATTAACAGTGGTCAATTGATTGTAACAGGTTATGACTTAGCTGATAAAAAGACTGATATCAACAAGATTCGCAAGAATGTAGGAATGGTATTCCAGCACTTCAATTTGTACAATAATCACACTGTGCTTGAAAATGTAATGTTGGCACCTAAGATCGTGCTTAAAAGACCTGATGATGAAAATCGTAAGGTAGCAATGGAATATCTTGAGAAAGTTGGTATGGCAGATAAGATTAATTCATACCCTCGTCATTTATCAGGTGGTCAAAAGCAGCGTGTAGCCATTGCCAGATCACTTGCAATGCACCCTAAGGCAATTTTATTTGATGAACCAACTAGTGCCTTGGACCCAGAAATGATTGAAGATGTGCTTGACGTTATGAAGTACGTTGCTGAACAAGGTATTACAATGGTCGTGGTTACTCACGAAATGGGCTTTGCTAAACAAGTAAGTAATCGTTTGATCTTCTTTGATAAGGGACAAATTTTGGAAGATCGCAAACCAGAAGAATTCTTTGCACATCCTGATACTGAACGTGCTCGTCAATTCTTAAGCAAGGTTATTTCTAAAGACTAAGGTAATTATTATGAAAAAAGCAAAAAGATTCCTTTTAATTTCGCTATTATTTTTTCTGTGTTTTGCATTAACTGCTTGCGGTAAAAGAAATAATCAAAACGTTTATCAAAAAGTAAGGGAAAATAAGCAAATAATTTGGGGCGTTAGAGCTGATACCAGATTATTTGGTTTAACTAATGTTAAAACTGGCAAGATTGAAGGCTTTGAAATTGATTTGGCACATGCCTTAACTAAGCAAATGCTAGGTAAAGATGCTACTGCCAGTTTTGTAACAACGACAGCCAATACTAGAATTCCTTTGCTTAAGAATGGAAATATCGATGCGGTTTTGGCTACAATGACCATTACGCCGGAACGTGCGAAACAAGTCGATTTTTCTAAGCCATATTTCCCAGCTGGTTCATCTTTGCTTGTTCCAGATAATAGCAAAATTAAAAGCGTTAAGGATTTAAATGGTAAAACAGTTTTGGCTGTAAAGGGAACGACGGCCGTAGATGACGTGCATAAGTTTGCACCGAAGGCACGAGTTCTTCAATATGATGATTATGGTCAAGCAATGTCAGCTTTAAAGGCAAATCAAGGTGTAGCTTTAACTACAGATAATGGTCTGCTTGCCGGTATTGCACAAGAAAATCCAGGTTATAAATTAGTAGGTGGCGTTTATAACAATGCACCTTATGGTATAGCTGTGAATAAGGGACAAAAGGATATGGTTGATCATATTAATAAGGCTTTAGATCAGCTTGAAAAAAATGGTACTTATGACCGTTTAATTAAGAAATGGTTTGCAGGAATTCCTGGTTTTAGTCTTAAGGGGGTACTGAAATAATGTGGCAAATTATTACTAATAACTGGGAAAGTTTTTTAACAGGTTTTTGGAATACTATTTTATGTAGTATTATTGCCTTGATTTTTAGTTTGATTTTGGGTGTGTTCTTTGCTTTGCTTGAAGTTGCACCACCTAAATTTGGACGTGTAATTGCGAAGATCTATATTGCAATTTTCAGAAATATTCCATTGTTGGTTATCGTTATGATCTTCTATTTGATCGTGCCACGCTATATTGTTAAGCTGTCAGGTTTTCAAGCAGGTACGATTGGATTGACGCTTTATACTTCCGCATTTATTGCTGAAACAGTGCGTGCAGGTATTAATTCAATTGGTGATGGACAAATGGAAGGCGCTCGTTCAAACGGGATGACTTATACGCAAGCGATGCGTTATGTCATTTTGCCACAAGCAATGAAGATCGTGATTCCACCACTCGGCAACCAATTCGTAAACTTGGTTAAGAACTCTTCAGTTTTGGCCTTCGTAGCTGGTTTTGACTTGATGTATCAAGCACAATTAATCGCATTTTCAACATTTAGAACGATTGATACTTACGTCATTGTAGGACTATTTTACTTGATTTTGACATTGCCACTTAGCTACTACATGCGTCACTTAGAGAAAAAGTTAGCACAATAGGAAGGGGATAGAAAATGGAAACTTTTATTCATGCGTATTCATGGGTTGATCTCCGCTTCTTGTTGCAGGGACTTTGGGTAACGATCTATGTTTCGTTGATTTCAATTGCACTTAGTTTTGTAGTTGGTCTGATTTTGGGTCTGATTCGTTATATGAAGATCAAATATGTTTCAGCAATCGTGGGCTTTATTATCGATATTATCCGTAACTTGCCACTTTTGCTTATTATCTTCTTTAGTTACTTCGGACTTCCTCAACTGGGAATTGTAACGAATCCAACAACGGCTTCAATTGCGGCATTGGTAATCTTTGAAGGAGCAATGCTTGCAGAAATCGTTCGTTCAGGGATCGGTTCAGTTGATCCAGGACAAATGGAAGGTGCCCGCTCTAATGGTATGAGTTATGGTCAAGCGATGTACCATGTTGTGATGCCACAAGCTTTGCACAACATGATTCCAGCTCTTCTTTCACAGTTCGTATCATTGGTTAAAGATACGTCACTTGCGACAATTATCGTGTTGCCAGAACTTTTATATCATGCACAAATTATCTACAGTCAAAATACGACTTATTTAATTCCAATGTACGTCATTATTGCGATCATGTACTTTGTTGTATGTTTCTGCTTGTCAACAGTGGCCAATTACTTACAAAAGAAATATAACTAGAGCTTTATGTCTAGACCAAAAAACTAACTATGCTACTATGAGAGTAGAAGTTAGTTTTTTTGTTTGGATAAAAATTATGAATGTAAATGAACAATTAACAGATCTAGAGCGAATTGAATTAACTAAAAAATCTTATGATGAATTAAAATTGGGCGAAGAAATCGTAATTGGTAACCATCACATTGGAATTGTCTGTCGCAACGTTCATGCAGAAGATGGCATGCGTGCGTTTATCATTAGTAATCCGCATGAAGTGACAATCTTATTTAAAGGATCATACGGCATAAAGAGAGGAAATCCGCAGACTTGGAGAGATGAGTGGTTTAAAACCAATCTACCGATTTTGCGTGCGATGTTATCGCATGAAAGACGAGTTCCTAGCCAATTAAAATCTGCTAGTAAATTATTAAATGAAACGATTAGTCAGTTTAAGGGAAAACAAATTTACATATATGGTCATTCTTTAGGTGCGATTAATGCTCAATTTGCATTGGCTAATTGTCATCATCCAGAGGCAATTGGAGCTGCATACTTGTATGAAGGAACCAATATTTGGTTATTGTTTACGCCAAAAGAACGTAGGCGAGTTGCCTTAATGCGAGAGAAGATTTTTAATTATGTCGATATATATGATCCAGTTACGTTGGGAATCACTGAAACACACCACATGGTCGGTAAATTGTGTTACGTGGACAGTGAACCGATGAAGCCAATTAAACAGCATATGTGGGGCGGATATTTGTTTAATCCTGATGGCAGTGTGAAGTTGCGGGAGATTGATCAGGCATTCTTGGCAGAAGCTAGAAGTGAACATAAGTTGCTTACTAGGTCTGGAGATTTGACCGAGTTCATTGAAAAGATTAGTTCGGCTGATGAGATTAAGAAGATGGCGACTGAAAAAATTGATCGGATGGTAGAGCATTATCCGGATCATAGTAGTTTGGCTAAGTTGGCCACGTTGTTTAAGTCGGAACTTCTTAAAGATAGGGATTGAAGATCATATTAGCTAATTTAGCAATTAAAAAAGAGGTTCCAAAATGGAGCCTCTTTTAAATTGATCAATTTATTTCTTTATTATTGCTTCCAAGCAGCATCAAGCTTATCTTTACCAGTCTTAATATCATTAGTCCATGATTGCTTCTTAGATGCCTTTGCCAAGATGTTTTGCATATTAACGTTAACTTGGTCGTATGCAGTTATTGAATTCTTAGTTACAGGTAAGAAGTAAAGGTTCTTGGAAGTCTTAGCTAAAATTGCTGGAATCTTGCTATCCTTTGCTTCTTGGTAAGCAGTGTCGTTCAAAGCAGCAGTATTAACAGGCATGTAACCAGTTTGCTTTGCCCAGTAAAGTTGTGACGACTTAGAAGTCAAGAACTTAAGGTACTTGAATGCGGCAGCCTTTTGCATTGCGCTAGCCTTCTTGAACATGTAGATGTCAGTACCTTGTTGTACATTCATTTGACTTGGACGAGCAGCTACGCCGTAAACGTAACCCTTCTTAAGACCTTGCTTAAGGTAGGCTTCGTTAGCAGTTGAACCGATGAACATGGCAACTTGACCATTGTTAAATGGAGTTGACATGTACTTTTGTGTACCAGCTTGCATGAAGTAGCCAGCCTTAACACCATTTGCGTAGTAGTTAATAGTCTTAACAGAATCCTTAGCCGCAAAGTTCAAGTTCTTGTTGAAGTCCTTGCCGTAAGTTTCCTTCATTTGCATCATGTAGTAGTTGTTAAGTGCGTCAAAGCCCATACCGCGTACCTTGTGGTGACTCTTACGGTAGATTTCAGCAGATGCACTAGCAAGTTGACTCATGTTAGTTGGAACCTTAACACCATACTTATCAAGCAAAGTCTTGTTGTAGAAAAGTACTTCAACAGACTTGTTAAATGGTACACCGTATTGAGTACCGCCAATGTTGGCACCATCCCAAAGTGCCTTCTTAATCCCACTGTTCTTGTATGAGCCCCAGCCGACTGACTTGTTGTTAACGTATGGAGTTAAGTTAACAAGCATGTTGTTCTTAGCCGCATTGTAAAGCCAACCTGGGTAAGCTTGCGTAATAGTTGGCAAGTCCTTTGGTGATTGCAAACCTGAAACAAGCTTTGCTTGCAAGTCAGAGTAGTTACCACCTTGGCTTTGTAACTTAATATGAATGTTAGGATTTTTCTTTTCAAAGTCATTAGTTAACTTCTTTAAAGCACTTTGAGAAGTACCAGTTAATGAGTACCAAAAGTTAATCGTTGTCTTCTTGCTGATCTTAGTAGGAATCTTAGAAGAACTCTTAGAACTACTATTGTTGTTTGAACAAGCACTAAGACTGACAACTGCTAAAACGGAAGCTCCAATTAGTGCCATTTTTTTGTAAAATTTCATTTTTTCTGCCTTTCGCTTTTTTACATTTCAAAGGTAGTTTACCATAGATAAGCGTACTATTCACAGATAAAATATAATATTGTTCATAATTGACACCGAAATATAATGATTCTAATATTGAAAGTAAGTAAATATTTTTAGCAGGTGGAAAATATGGACAAAAATCCTTTAGTATATGAATATTCAATCGGTAAACGTAAGCCTTATGATTATGATTATGGTAATCGTCAGGGTAACCAAAATGCAGGTTGCCCCTTCTGTGACGTTGCACATTTAACCAATATCTATGAAAAAGATGGGGATAAAATTTGGTTAAAGAATAAATATCCAACTTTACAGGATACTGACCAAACAATTCTGATTGAATCAAGCGATCACCAAGGTGATATTTCAACTTATACACGCGAAGACAATCAAGAATTAATGAAGTTTGGACTGAAATGTTTTCAAAAGATGAATAACTCAGGCCGCTATGAAAGTGTTCTTTGGTATAAAAACTTTGGTCCTAAATCGGATGGTTCTTTAACGCATCCCCACATGCAGATTGTTGGGCTTTACCATAAAGATGGCTATCACGATATTGGACCTGACAATTTCAAAGGCTTTGAGGTTGGTCGATCTGGTTCAGTAGAAATGAATCTTTCAGCTTATCCGATTCAAGGCTATCAAGAAGTAAATATCTTAACTCAAGATAATACCAATTTAGAAACGTGGGCAGATTTAATCCAAAAAGGTGCGCAATATATGCGTTCTGTTTTGTCACACGGTGTAGATTCATACAACTTATTCTTTTATCCGATTAATGATGGCAAAGGAACTTGCTGCAAGATTATTCCACGTTTTTATGCCTCACCATATTTTGTTGGCTATAAGATCTCGCAAGTCGATGATTCCGATACTTTAAAATGGGAAGCAGAGCGACTTAAGGGCTTCGTCAATGGCGGTATTTTACATTAAAATGTCAAAAAACGCATTCGCGAGATTGAATGCGTTTTTTTGATATAATTGAAATGATTAAATACATTTCTAAGAAGGGATGCTCATGAAGAAGATTGTAGTTATAGGTTCAAGCAATGTTGATACTACATTGCACGTAAAGGACTTTCCAAAACCAGGTGAAACAATTAATGCCACAGAAATAACCTCTGCTGGTGGTGGTAAAGGTGCAAACCAAGCTATCGCTGCAGCTAAAAGTGGCGCAGAGACTTATTTTATTAATCGTGTCGGTGAAGACAGCGAAGGCGGTTATATCACCCATCAATTGAAGAGCTATGGCGTTGACACTACCTATGTTCAAACCACGATAGGAAGCAAGACCGGTCATGCTTATATCACGCTTAATGAAGCAGGACAAAATGATATCATTATTGATCATGGCGCTAACTATGAATTAACTGTAGAGGATATTCAGGCTGCTAGTGATTTGTTTAAAGATGTAGATTGTGTGATTGCTCAATTCGAGACCCCACTTGAAGCAACAATTGAGGCTTTCAAGTTGGCTAAAAAGGCAGGAAAAATCACAATTTTAAATCCTGCACCTGCTATTGATAAAATTCCGGAAGAACTGTTGCAATACACAGATATTATTACGCCAAATGAAACTGAAAGTGCCAAGATTACGGGCATCCAAATAAAGGATAATTCAACTTTGGCAACGAATGCTGAAAAGTTGCATCTTCTTGGCGTAAAAAATGTAGTAATTACGTATGGTGATAAAGGTGCCTATATCTCATCTGCAGATATTGAAACTTTGGTACCAGCTTACAAGGTTAAGGCAACTGATACCACTGGTGCAGGCGATACCTTTATTGGTTACTTGGCAAGCAATTTAAAAGCAGACTTGTCCAACTTTGAAGAAGCCGCTAAAATTGCTAGTCGTGCTTCATCAATTGCCGTTCAACGTTTAGGTGCCCAACCTTCAATTCCTACTGCCAAAGAAGTAGAAAATGCAATGGAGGACGATGAATAATGGATAAAACAGAACAAGATCGCTTGAAAAAAGAAGCTGCTGAGAAGGCAGCAAGCATGGTAAAATCTGGCATGATTTTAGGCGTAGGTACTGGTTCAACCGTTGCTTTCTTTATTGATGCTTTAGGCAAGCGCAAGGATAATGATGGCTTAAAGTTAAAAGCAATCGTTACTACCAGTAATAGAAGTAAAAAGCAACTTGAAGACTTAGGCTTTAAAGTTAGTGAATTAGCTGATGTTGATCAAGTTGATTTAACTGTTGATGGTTCTGATCGTGTTGCCGACAACTTAGACGGAATTAAGGGCGGCGGTGGTGCCTTAACCCTTGAAAAGAATGTTGCCATTAATTCTAAAAAGATTATCTGGATTGTGGATGAATCAAAACTTGTCCACAGATTAAGTGGATTTCCTTTGCCAGTTGAAGTATTGCCTATTTCTTGTGAACAAAACTTTAAGCGTTTTAAGCAAGAAGGCTTGAAGCCACAATGGCGAATGGATGGCGATAAGCGTTACATCACGCACTATGGCAACTACATTATTGATTTGGCTGCCGATCCAGTTCCAGCACCACATGGTTTAGCCGATTATCTTGACCGTACTGTAGGTGTAGTTGAACATGGTTTATTCCTTGATATGTGTGATGAGGTAATCATTGCTCATAGCGACGGCACAATTGAAGATAAGATTAAATAATAATTTTTAGCAAGTGTCTGGGAAAAAACTAAATCCTAGGCCATAAAAAGAACGATCAAAATTCTCAA
>NZ_PCZD01000037.1:0-18317 GCF_002553975.1 Lactobacillus sp. UMNPBX6 | reverse complement strand
GCAATATATTTCTTCATAGCCTAACTGTTGCACTTAATTTGACAATTCAGGAAAATAAAAAAACAAAAATTTTTGTTATAAAAAATCCAGGTGCTTATTAAAACATCTGGATTTAAGTCTTAATCGGTAAAATATTGCAAAATATCTTCTTCAGTTAAAGTCTTTTTGTCTTGTCCATTAACATCTAAAACAATTTTTCCACTATTTAGAATAATAGTGCGGTTGCCATATTTAATGGCATCCTTTAATTGGTGGGTAATCATGATGCAAGTTAAATGTTCTTTTTTAACAACCTTGTTGGTTAATTCTAGGAGTTGCCGACTGGTATTTGGATCTAGAGCAGCAGTATGTTCATCAAGTAAAAGGAGTTCAGGCTTTTTGATAGTCGCCATCAAGAAACTGAGAGTTTGTCTTTGACCACCAGATAAATTGCCGACAAAAGTATTTAACCGTTCATTTAATCCATTGGGTAGTTGAGCTGTCTCACGCTTAAATTCTTCTAAATGCCGGTCCAATCCACGTAAATGCAATCCGCGTTGTTGCCCGCGTTTAGTAGCCAGCAGTAAATTTTCGGCAACGGTCATTCTAGGTGCAGTTCCCATTTTTGGATCTTGGAAAACCTGTGCAATATATTTTGCCCGTTTTACCTCAGATAAATTAGTTAAATCGCGCTCTTTTAAAATAATTTTCCCGCTAGTGGGAAAAATAGAACCATTGATAATGTTAAGTAACGTAGACTTCCCGGCTCCGTTAGTTCCAAGTAGGGTGATAAAATCACCATCGTTTATTTTTAAATTGATATTTTTAAGAATATTTTTTTCTTCGCTAGTTCCAACGTTGACTGTGGTAGTGATATTTTGTAAATCTAAAATTGTACTCATGGCTTAGTCACACCTTTTTTCAATAATTTACGAGTATAAAATTTCTTTTCAAATAAAGGCAACATCATGCAGATGGCTAAAATAATTGCCGAAATCAACTTGAAGTCGTTGGTGCTGAAACCAAGTTGCAATACTAATAATAGAATCAAACGATAAATAATGCTGCCGATGACTACGGCAATTAGTCGTGCTGTTAAAGATAAATTGCCGTAAACCACTTCACCAATAATAATTGCAGCTAAGCCAATAACCATCGTTCCGATTCCCATATTAACATCGGCATAGCCGCCATTTTGTCCTAATAATCCGCCGGCTAAACCAATTAAACCGTTAGATAGCATTAGGCCGAGAATTTTCATGTTATCGGTATTTATGCCTAATGATTGAGCCATTTTTTCATTATCACCGGTAGCGATAAAGGCTTGTCCAAGATCGGTATTTAAGAAAAGTGCTAGCAATAAAATAATAAAAATGGCGAAAAGTAATCCAACTACAATAGTAGGAAAATTATCGGGCAATCTTTGTAAAAATTTTTCGTTCAGCAATGTAGCTTTATTAAGCAGGCCGACATTTGCTTTCCCTAAAATACGTAAGTTGACAGAATAAATTCCGGTCATAGTTAAAATCCCAGCTAATAAAACGGGAATTTTGCCTTTGGTGTAAAGCAGCCCAGTAATTAAGCCTGTGAGCATTCCACCTAAAAAAGAGAGGATAGTGGCGATAATTGGATTAACGCCATGAACTAGTGCGCTGATACAGATAGCTGCACCAAAAGGAAAAGTACCCTCGACGGTCATATCAGGGAAGTTCAGGATTCTAAATGTTAGGAAAAGTCCAAGAGCCAATATTCCCCATAAGAGCCCTTGACCAATAGTTGAAGTAATTAAACTCATTTGATAATTCTTCCTTTCTTTTGTGCGGCAGATAAAACAGAAGCTGGAATATGAATATTTAATTTCTCTGCAGTTTTAGCATTAATTACTGTTTCGTAATGAGTTACTCGTTTAACGGGTAAGGTTGCCGGATTTTTACCGTGCAAAACTTGTCCCGCCATTCTACCAGTTAAAATTCCCATGTCGTATTGACTAACACAGCGAGTTGCTAGTCCGCCTGATTTAACCATTGTATCTGCGGCAGGAAAGACCGGAATCTTCACTGCGTTTGTTGCTTTAAGTAGCGTGGCAATTCCTGAAGCTACGGTGTTATCAGTTGGCACATATACTGCCTGAACTTTTCCAGCTAAGGTTTGAGCGACTTGTTCGATATCATTGGTAGAAGTAATGGTATAAGGTGTAACATTTAGACCTCGTTTTTCTGCGAGCTGTTTAAATTCTCGATATTCTGAAGTAGAAGAATCATCGCTAGAAGTATAAACAACGCCGATTTTTTTTAGATCAGGCATAATAGTTTTCATTAATTTAAGTTGAGCCGCAATTGGTTGTCTGTCTTGAACCCCAGTGATTTTGCCACCAGGACGAGCTAAACTTTTGACTAGATGTGCACCAAGAGGATCGCTAACAGCTCCCATGATTACCGGTGTATCTCTCGGAGTATTGGCTAAAGACTGAACTGCTGGCGTAGCGATTCCGATAGTTAATGCGGCATGTTCCCCGATAAAGCGATCACCCATTGATTTTAGATTGCTTTGGTCGCCTTGGGCATTTTGAAAATCAATTTTAATATTTTTACCTTCAAAATACCCTTCTTCTTTGAGCCCTTGAATAATTCCCCGATGAATTTGATCTAAAGCAGGGTGACTCATAGTTTGTAAAATTCCTACAGTTGGTTGTTTTTGTTCTGCTTTTTCTTGGTTTGTTTCAGAAATGAAAGCCACAATCAAAAAAGCAAAAAGAGCAATAAGCGTTCCAATTAATCTTTTCATTTTTAAACCTCAAACAAAAAAGCATTTCCTCTTGACGGGAAATGCTTAAAACAAACCCCGCACGTTTATTTTCCGTGCGGGTAATTTTCATGAAGATTTACCAGCACAGACGCGATCGTATGAGCCGCATCTGTACCTTAAGCGTGCAGAAACAACTCTAGTGCTGGAATTGCCAACGATTGAGTACTACATTCTTAAACATGATAAATCTTCCTTTCGTCTAAAATACTTGTTGCTCAAATTTTAAAGAAAGGTGAGAAAGATGTCAATTATTTTTTTCTTAATGATAGCTGGTATAATTAATACCCAGCTATAAAAAATAGAAGGGAATGACTTCATTGCGCTATCAACAAATTATTTTCGATGTAGATGATACGATCATCGACTTTGCTGCCACGGAAGATTTTGCTTTACACAGCCTTTTCAACGTTCATCACTGGCAATTAACGCCAGAACTTCAACGCCAATATCATGCCTATAATCAAGGATTATGGCGCGAGCTTGAACAAGGTGAAATAACCTATGAAGAACTAAGTGAGATGACTTTTCACGATTTTATTAAGGAGCATTTCGGTTTAGAAATTGATGGTCAAAAGATGATGAATGAATATCGTTCCTACTTTGGTGAAGCCCACCAATTGCTTCCCGGAGTAGAAGATACTCTTAAGTTTGCTAAAAAACAGGGCTATAAATTAACCGTTTTAAGTAATGGCGAAAAGTTTATGCAAAATCATCGCTTAGAATTAGCGGGCGTGAAGAAATATTTTGATTTAATTGTTACTTCGGAAGAAGCTCATTATTCTAAACCTAATGTCCATGCCTTTGACTATTTCTTTAGCCGCACGGAAATTGGTCCTAATGATACGGTCTTTTTTGGCGATGGTTTACAATCAGATATTTTAGGAGCTGAAAGATATGGCTTTGACAGTATCTGGTACAATCACCGTCATCGTAAAAACACCTTGAATTTACATCCCAAGTTTGAAGTGGAAAATTATCCTGAATTTGTTAAATTAATGCAAAATGATTTTGAGAAGAAGTACTAATCGTTGTACTTCTTTTTCTTTAGAATAATTGCCCAAATAATTGTCAAAATAGCCGCAATTGTGATGATAATCCAGAAGCCGTTCTTATTGGTTCTGCCAGGTAAGCCACCAATATTCATGCCCCAGATACCGCTGATTAAAGCAACGGAATTCAGATATTTCACTAAGTGATTCAAATGGCTGTCCATCATGGCGGTGAATAAGCCACTGATTGAATTCAATAGATCCGTATAAACATGGATCATCTTAGTCAGTTGCGCTTGTTTAGTCATTAAACTGGCAATGTCGGCAGAGGAAGCAAGTTGATTCTTTTTTAGATATTCACCAAAAGAGCGTAAGCTTTCTGTTTGATCATCTAATGTGTGTTTGAGGTAGACTAGTTCTCTAGTTAAGTCAGTAACTTTTTTAAGTTCTTTAGTTTTAATTGTTTCACGTGCAACGGAATCTAAGTAATCTATTTTTCTTTTGACAGCATTTAGTTTTTGGTTGATATGATCAAGCTGACTAAATAAATTAGCAAAAATAGCAGAATCTAAATCCCATTGGCTGGTTAATTGTTTAATATCGAAAGCAGTTAAGTTGCTTTTCAAAATTAAGAAAGATTTTTCAGGCATATTATTCACCTCACATTGATTATTTAGTTTAAGATTATCATGTGAGTAGTTATAGACAGATAAGATTAGCTTGAAAGCAAACTTTTTTAGAAAAAATTAAGGAAAAACATATATGGAATTACATTCAATTACAGATACTTATACTTTGAACAATGGCGTTAAGATTCCCGTAATCGGCTTCGGTACTTGGCAAACTCCAAGTGGTGAAGTAGCCAAGGAATCAGTTTTAGCCGCATTGAACGCTGGCTACCGTCATATTGATACCGCTGCAGCTTATGGCAATGAAGAAAGTGTTGGCGAAGCAATTAAGAAGAGCGGCGTTAATCGTCATGATTTATTTGTTACTACTAAGTTGTGGAACGCGGATCACGGCTATGACAAGACAAAGAAAGCAATCGACACTAGTTTAGAAAAGCTTGGTCTGGATTACTTAGATATGTATTTAATTCATTGGCCAAATCCTGCTAACATGCGTGATCATTGGGCAGAGTTAAATGCCGAAAGCTGGCAAGCGATGGAAGAAGCTGTCCAAGCTGGTAAGATTCGTGCAATTGGTGTGTCTAACTTTAGAAAGCATCACTTGGATGAATTGATGAAGACAGCAGAAATTAAGCCAGTTGTTAACCAGAACTACTTGAACCCAAGCGATTTGCAACCGGAAGTTACTGCAGCAAGCAAGGAATACAATATGCTTAATGAAGCTTACAGTCCATTAGGTACAGGTGGTTTGCTTGGTAATGAAACAGTAGGTAAAGTTGCTGAACATTATGGTAAGTCTCCAGCCCAAGTGTTAATTCGTTGGTCACTGCAACATGGATTTTTGCCATTGCCTAAGTCAGTTCACCCTAAATATATTGCAGCTAATGCAGATGTATTTGATTTTGAAATTAGTCCAGAAGACATGGCCAAGTTAGATGATTTGCGTGGAGCAAGCAAGTTGGCTAACGATCCTGATCAAGTTGATTTTTAATGAAATTAATTAAAAAAGCCGCCCAGAGGACGACCAGTTTTGCTACTTAAAGTAGTTCTTTAGAAGATCTAAAAGAAACTTAAGCAGTTTTTTCACGTACTTTGGAGGTACGATGAAAATAAAGATTATAAATTGACGTGTATACAGCTGGTTACTGTACGTCGACGTGTGGCTCTGCTATTGCAGGGCTTTTTTGTTTAAGGTGAAAAAATGAAGAAAATTACAATGGGAATATTAGCTCACGTTGACGCGGGTAAAACTACGTTATCAGAGGCTCTGCTTTATACAGCAGGAAACTTGCGCAATTTGGGCCGAGTAGATAATGGAGATGCGTTTTTAGATACTAATTCGCTTGAGAAAAAGCGCGGCATTACGATTTTTTTACATGCTGCTAAACTGACGACTAAAGATTTAGATGTTACTTTATTGGATACCCCAGGGCACGTTGACTTTGCGGCGCAGACTGAGGAGACGCTTGGCGTACTAGATTATTCCATCTTAGTGGTCTCAGCTACAGATGGTGTAGTTAGTTACACTAAGGCGTTATGGCGACTGCTCCAGCGTTATAACGTGCCTACCTTTATTTTTGTTAATAAAACTGATATTGCGGGTATTGATCTCAAGCAGGTTTTAGCTGATATTCAAGAGAATCTTGATCAGGGATGCATTGATTTTAATAAGATCGATGATGATTTTTATGAAAATATCGCTGCAGTTGATGACGACTTGCTGGAAAAATATTTAGATGGACAGGCAATTGAAGTGGCTGATATTCAGAAATTGGTTTTACAAAGACAGGTATTCCCTGTGTTCTTTGGTTCAGCATTAAAGCTTACTGGCATTCCTGAATTTTTAGCTGGCTTAGATCAATGGACGAAAGAAAAGGCATTTGGTTCAGACTTTAAGGCAAGATGTTTCAAGATTTCCCATGATCAAAAAGGTGAGCGTCTATCATGGTTGCGGGTTTTAGGTGGCAGCTTAAAAGCTAAAAGCATGCTGGGTGATGAGAAAATCAACCAATTACGCAACTATAACGGCGCCAAGTTCAATGTGGTGCCTGAAGCAACGGCCGGGGATGTTGTAGCAGCTACTGGTCTAAAAGATACTTATCCCGGTGAAGGAATTGGCACGGCAGATACGCACGCGTTCTTTAAGCCTGTTTTGACATATCGGGTAAATCCTGGTGAGCATGACATTCCTGAATGTTTAAAGGCGTTGAAAGTTTTAGAAGATGAAAATCCGCAATTACATGTAACTTGGTCAGAACATTTACAAGAGATCCATGTCCAAGTAATGGGAGAAATCCAGTTAGAAATATTAGAGCAGCTTTTGCAGGAGCGATTTAGTTTAGCAATCAGCTTTGAACAAGGCAATATTTTATATAAAGAAACAATTACTAAACCGATCGAAGCTGTCGGACACTTTGAACCATTGCGCCATTACGCGGAAGTTCACCTACTCCTTGAACCGGGTTCCGAAAACAGTGGCATTATTTTTGAAAATAAGTGTGATTTGGAAGTTCTAACTAAAAATTGGCAGCACCAAATCATGACCGCATTAAAGTCTAAGGAACATTTGGGTGTTTTAACCGGCTCGCCAATTACAGATATGAAAATTACCTTGATCGGTGGGAAGGGCAGTCTAGTACACTCAATCGGTGGTGACTTTAGAGAGGCGACGTATCGCGCCATTCGTCAGGGTTTGATGGAGTTGAAAGTTAGAAATGAGCTGCAGCTGCTTGAGCCTTGGTATGATTTTCATTTAGAGGTTGAGCAGGATCAAGTGGGCCGTGCTTTGAATGATATTCAGCGGATGCATGGTAAGTTCGATACGCCTGAAAATAATGGAAATCGAACGATTATTAATGGATCTGCACCAGTTAGTGAGATGCGAGATTATGCGACTGAAGTGCGTAGCTATACTCATGGTCAGGGAATATTTGAATGCGTAGTCAAAGGATATTTGCCATGTCATAATGCGGATGAAATAATTGCAGCGAAAGATTATGATCCTATGTCTGATTTAGAAAATACACCAAACTCTGTATTTTGTTCTCATGGAGCAGGGCATACAGTAACCTGGGATCAAGTGCCGCAGACCGCACAGTATCCTTATAGTTACCCATTAGATTAGAGAAAAATTCTTGCGTAAACTGAAATATATGATTACCTGTGAAAGAAATTTCATTTTGCCCTGTAAATAATGAAAGACAACCGCTTACATAGTAAGATAAAACTATGATAGAAAGGTTGATATTAATGACTACAATTCCTTTTAAAGCCGTAGCAGTTGATATGGACGGAACATTTTTAACAGAAAAAAAGACTTTTGATCACGAACTATTTGGCAAAATCCTAAAAAAATTACAAGCAAACAACATTCCATTTATTTCAGCAACGGGTAATCAATTAATTCGTTCACATGAATATTTTGAAGAATTTACTACTGGGATCGATTATGTTTCTGAAAATGGTGCGATCTTAGAGGCAGATGGCAAAGTATTTAAGAGAACGGCAATTGATTATGATATTGCGCAAAAATTATTGAAATTCATTCAGACTGAGTATCCTGAAGCCATCATTATGGTTAGTGCACAACACCACTGCTATATTTTGAAGAGCATGGATCAAGCAGATAAAGATGATATTCGCATTTATTATCGTAAGGTAATGGAGATAGATCAATTTACAGATATCGATCCAAGTGACGCTATTCTAAAGGTTTGTTTGACTGATGATGATGAACTAGCTACTGTGATTCAGAATCGCTTTAATGAAAAATATGGTGATTATATTCGTGGTACTAGCAGTGGCAATATGACGATTGACTTAGTGCACAAGGGCATTAACAAGGCTAAGGGCGTTGCAGATATGCTTAAGCACTATGGTATTGTTCAAAAAGATTTGATTGCGTTTGGCGATGGTGAAAACGATATTGGGATGCTGGAAGCATGCGGTTATAGTTACGCAATGAAGAATGCCAATGAAAAGACTAAGGCGGTAGCGAAATATGAAGCACCATCGAATGATGATAATGGTGTGCTGAAGGTTTTAGCTAAGTATTTGGAGATTGAATGTTAGAAGATAATGTACGTTTTTGGCAATTACTAGATCATTTGATTAATGATTCAAAAATAGTAATTGATGGCCCGAAGGGAAGTAGGCATCCACGCTTTCATGAAACTGTTTATCGTCAAAATCATTAAAAAGCATAGAAAAAAGCTTGAGCAAAACGCTCAAGCTTTTTTGGTCTTAATTATCTAATTAAAACTTGTTCTTGTCCAAAGCAACTGGAGAATCTGGCTTTTCGCCGTTGATTAACTTCAAGTTGTTGTCAAATGCTTTAACAACCATGTTACGTACAGCGTGAGTGGTGTAGAAGGCGGTGTGTGGAGTTACCAATACGTTTGGACGATCAATTAAGTCTGCCAAGCGCTTGTCTGGGAATTCTTTACCTTCCCAATCCTTGTTAAATACACCAACTTCGCCTTCGTAAGTATCCATAACGAAGCCGAAGATCTTGCCTGAGTCCAAACCACGAATTACAGCATCAGTGTCAACAAGTGGACCACGTGAGCAGTTTACAATTACAACGCCGTCTTTCATTTCTGCGATTGACTTGTCGTTGATCATGTGAACGTTAGCTGGTACATCTGGTACGTGAAGTGAAATTACATCAGCTTGCTTGTACAAATCGTCAAGTGAGTCAACGTAGTAACCCTTCTTTTCAAGTTCTGGGTTCTTGAAGATATCGTAAGCAATAACCTTTGCGCCGAAACCTTCCATAATTCTCATAAATACTTGACCAATGTGACCAGTACCAACAACACCGACAACTTGGTCACGAACTTCACGGCCGATAGTTGGTGCCCAACGCAAATCACGTTTAGCCATCTTTTCGTCCATGCGCTTGTCTTGACGTAATACACGTGCAGCTTGAATAGCAGCATGTTCAGCAATAGCGTCTGGTGAGTAAACTGGAACATTAGTAATTTCAAAGCCAAGTTCTTTAGCCTTGTCCATGTCAATGTTGTCGACACCAACGTTACGTAATGACATCTTAGTTACGCCAGCATCTGCCAATGCTTGAAGAGTATCTGCAGTGTAGTCTAATTGTTGGTAAACAACAACACCATCTGCACCCTTAGCAAGCTTTGCAGTTTCAGGAGTCAAAAGCTTATCAGTGTAATCAACATCGATATCCTTGTGAGCTTCCTTCCATTCGTTCAAGAATGGTTCTTCGTCTTTACGAATAGCGTAAGCAAAAATCTTTGTCATAAATTCAACCTCCGTAAAATTTATTAGTATAACCATTCCTCATTATACACTTCACTTTGCTCAACAAAACACAAAAGATCTAATTTTTTTGAGAAAAATCTATAATGAAAGAAGAGGTAAATAATCATGAAGTTAAATCAAAAATGGCTTAGTCAATTGCCAATAGAGAAAATTATTTCGTGTGAATCTGTGCATGGCGGCGACATGAATGAAGCTTTTAGAATTAAAACTGCTAGTAGAACTTATTTCATGAAGGTGCAGCCGAAGAAGCCTGCTTCCTTTTTTGATCATGAAAAAAGAGGACTAAATGAAATGGCTAAAGCTGGGATAAACACTTTACAAGTTTTAGCTAGTGGTCAAATTGAAGGGGATGCATATTTACTTTTAAACTGGCTGGACAGGACCAGCGGCAATCAAGCTGATCTCGGAAAAATGGTTGCAAAAATGCATCAGTATCATCATGAGCAATTTGGTTTTGGCGATACTTATCGAACTCGAATTTTGAAAAAAGACAATCATTGGAATTCCAGTTGGATAGATTTTTACGTTAATCAACGCTTGATGCCCGAAGTTGAATATGCCAAAAAAGTGGGTCGCTGGAATGATTATCGTGAAAAACATTTTCAAAAAATGGTAGCTGCTTTTAAAGATTATTATGCAAAAAATGAAGTTCAGCCCAGCTTGTGTCATGGCGACTTGTGGTGGGGCAACGTGATGTTTGCAAAAGAAAAGCCCTATCTAATTGATCCAGATGCCGTGTATGCAGATCGTGAATTTGATTTAGCGATGACGACAGTTTTCGGCGGCTTCAATGATGAATTTTATGCAGCATACAATGAAATTTATCCTTTAAAACCAGACCTAGAACGGCGTCTTAACTGGTATCGCTTCTATTATCTTTGCATGCATTTAGATTTATTTGGTGAAGAATATGGAGGAGAAGTTGATTATATTTTGAGCAATTTCTAAAGAATTTATTAAGAGAAAAAATAAATAGTGACGCTATGTCAGCCTGCTGATATTATATACTCATAACAAAAATACAACGCAACAAATATAGAGATAAGTTGCAAGAAGGTAACAAATCTTCTAATTCCTTATTAATACATCCTATTGGACATATATTGATTCATACATTGGGTATTGCTTTTACTGGTTGTCCCCTGTGCAACCATAAAAGTGAAGATTGATAAAAAGTCCATCCCCTTTTTGCGAAAGTGAGGAATCAGGCTCCCCTGCAGTATCTCTAGCGTTGAACGTTTTGTTAATCTTGATAAATCATTTTCGCAACATTAGTGATGAGTAGGCTAATGTAAAAAATCTCGTTATTCTCATTCAACACAACTCCCTTAAAAGGATTAGTTTAGAAAAGTCATCTAAGCTAATCCTTTTTCTTTTTTTGGCTATAATTAGTTTTGAAATATTTTTAAAGGGGAAAAATAATGATTTTAATTTCATGGAATATTGATTCATTGAATGCGGCATTAACTGGAATTTCAGCTAGAGCAGAAGAGACGCGTGAAGTTTTAGATAAGATTCATGCTTTAAATCCAGATATTATTGCAATTCAAGAAACTAAACTGCGCGCAACTGGCCCAACTAAAAAGCACCAAGCTGCATTAGCAGAAAAGTTTCCAGAATACGATTATGTTTGGCGTTCATCTGAAGAGCCCGCTCGAAAAGGCTATGCAGGAACAATGTATTTGTACAAAAAGGGATTAACTCCAGCAGTTTCTAAGCCAGCAATTGGTGCACCTGAACCAATGGATGAAGAAGGACGAATAATCACTTTAGAATTTGATAAATATTTTGTTACTCAAGTTTATACGCCAAATTCAGGTAATGGCTTAAAACGTTTAGCTGATCGTCAAATCTGGGATCAAAAATATATTGAATATTTGAAAAAATTAAATGAAGAAAAGCCGGTTTTAGCAAGTGGGGACTATAACTGTGCTCACACCGAAATTGACTTGAAGCATCCCGAAAATAATCATCATTCTGCCGGCTTTACTGATGAAGAAAGAGCAGATTTTACTAATTTACTCGATGCTGG
The DNA here is from genome assembly GCF_002553975.1 of Lactobacillus sp. UMNPBX6. Classification (NCBI taxonomy): domain Bacteria; kingdom Bacillati; phylum Bacillota; class Bacilli; order Lactobacillales; family Lactobacillaceae; genus Lactobacillus; species Lactobacillus sp. UMNPBX6. The sequence continues at coordinate 6,594 of NZ_PCZD01000037.1, read as the reverse complement.
TTTTACCGATACATTTAGAAAAGTTAATGGCAACGTTGAAGGAGTTTATTCTTGGTGGGCTCAAAGAGTTAGAACGGCCAAAGCTAATAACTCAGGCTGGAGAATTGATTACTGGTTAGTAAGCAACCGAATTGCGGATAAAGTAGTTCGCTCAGAGATGATTGATACGGACAAACGTGCGGACCACTGTCCAATTTTGCTAGAAATAAATCTTTAAATTACCGAAAATACTAGTATAATGAATTTTAAATTAAAATAAGGGTTGAATTTTTTTGAATAACGAGAAAGAAGATTGGGCTTTAGAGCAAGATCTAAAGTACAATCGTCTAACAGCTTTTAAGCTGTTTGCAATGACTAGTTCGATGGTTATTTCCGTGGACGAACTAGCCCCATTTGGTAAAACTGGTGCTACGGCATTATTTTATCTATTGATTGCTGGAATTGCATGGTTTATTCCAATTACTCAAATGGCCGGTGAAATGGCTTCAATTGATGGTTGGGAAAAAGGCGGCATCTTTACCTGGGTTAAGGCTCTTTAGGAGACAAAATGGGTTGGACCGCAATGTTTTACCAATGGATTCACATTACTGTGGGGATGGACACGATGATGTACGTGATTATTGGTGCATTGTCGATTGCTTTTGGAACTCCTTGGTTTAACACCACGCCAATTGTGCGTTTTATCTTAATGATGATCATTTTATGGGGTGCAACCGCAATTCAAGTTATTGGGATTAGAAAAATCGGACGAATTGCGGAATGGCTATTCATTTTAGGAATTGCGCTTCCGGTAATTTTATTGATTATTTCATTCTTTGTATACTTGGCACAAGGTCATCCAGTTCATATGGTGATTAATTGGCATACGATAGTTCCACATCATTTAAATGGCACTACATTAGTAGCTTTTGTACCATTTATGCTTGCCTTCTGTGGGGGAGAAGCTTCTGCACCACACGTTAAGAACTTAGATCATCCAAAATCTTATTCAAAAGTAATGTTGGCTCTGGCTGCAACTGCAATTTGCTTTGACCTTTTGGGAAGTATGGCAATTGGAATGACTGTTCCTAAAAGTGAAATCCAAAACAGCACAGGTTTCGTTTATACCTATGGCAAACTGTTGACTTCTATCGGATTGCCAGGAGATTTATTGCAAAAGATTGTTGGCGTAATGCTAGCTTGTGGTATTATCGGCGAGCTTGGTAACTGGATCTCTGGTCCTAACCAGGGAATGTACGAAGCTGCTAAAGAAGGCTACATGCCTAAGTTTTTCGCTAAAACAACTAAGCATGGCGTTCCAATTAGAATTATGATTTTGCAATCAGCAATCGTTACTATTTCAGCATTGCTGATTACCTTTACCAGTGGTACCGATGCTGACTTTGCGTTTAATGTTTCATTAGCCGCAACAACAGCACAATATTTGATGGTATATATGATCATGTTAATAGCCTACATGGTTTTGAAGAAAAAACATGAAGATTATCACCGCATGTACTACATGAGCAAGAATCCAAAATTGAGTATTGCAATTGCAATTTTGGCTTTGATTATCACAGTTGTCGCATTCTTTGTTACTTTTGTACCTGCTCAAGGAACTGCAGCAGGATTACGTGGAATCTATGTCTGGACATTAATTGGCATGTGCGCGATCGTTTCAATTTTGCCGTTAGTTCTTTATCACTGGCATGAAAAATGGCAAAAACAATAAATGAAAAGCATTCGTTTTAAAAAACGGATGCTTTTTTAGTAGAATTAGACCAAATGAGGTGAAAAAATGTCGAATGTGATGCGGGATGCAATCTTAAATGGTTTTTATGATGAAAAGATTTTAGGGAATAATTTTTTTAGTCCCAAACTTTTAGCGAATGAGCAAGATGAAAAAATATGGCTAACTTTGCGAGAGGAATTATATCACTGTCAAAGTTTTACTTGGACTGTAGCCTTTATTACGCAGGATATGCTCGTACCATTAAAAGTCGTTTTAGCTGATTTAGCAGCTAAAGGCGTGGGCGGAACAATAATTACTAGCAATTATTTAAATTTCAATAACCCACGCGTATTTGAAGAGTTGGCAAAAATTCCTAACTTAAAAGTGAAAATTGCGGATGAGGCGGGTTTTCATGTTAAGGGCTATTTATTTGAACACGAAGATTATCAAACACTTGTAATTGGTAGTGCTAATTTTACCCGTTCAGCCATGCTTAGCAATTATGAATGGGCATTAAAAGCTAGCTCGCGCAATCAAGCCGATTTAACTAAACAATTAGCGCAGAAAATTTCTAGATTGGAAGATAATAGTTTTGATCTTAACGCTCAATGGCTAGCTGATTATAAGAATAACTGGCAGCCCGCACCGGTTGCGCATCTAACCAAATCAAAAACAAAAATTGTCCCTAATAAGATGCAGCAAGCAGCGCTCAGAAATTTACAGGGCCTAGTAGATAATGGCGAAAAAAGAGGCCTCGTTGTTTCGGCGACAGGTACAGGGAAAACGTATTTAGGTGCTTTTGCGGTTAAGGATTTTAAACCGAAAAGATTTTTATATGTTGTGCACCGCGAGCAAATCGCTAAAAAGTCGCTTGCAAGTTTTTATCATGTAATTGGTGGAAAAAAGCAGGATTATGGCTTGCTCAGTGGAAATAAGCATGATAAGAATAAAAAATATTTATTTGCGACGATTCAAACTTTATCTCAACCGGATATGCTAAAAAGCTTTGATCCAAATGAATTCGATTATATTTTAATCGACGAAGCGCATAGAGCAGCTGCACCAAGCTATCAAAAGATTTTGCAGTATTTTAAGCCGCAATTTTTATTAGGTATGACGGCTACGCCTGAACGAACCGATGAACAAAATGTGTATCAAATTTTCGATTATAATTTGGCCTACGATATTCGGTTGCGGGATGCATTAGAAGATAAGATGCTGACGCCATTTCATTATGTCGGTGTACAAGATTATGAGTTAAACGGCCAATCAATTGATGAAACAACTGATTTACGCTATTTAGTATCAGAAGATCGCGTAAATTATGTTTTGAAAGAAATTGATTATTATGGCTATTGCGGCGATCAAGCCAAGGGACTCGTTTTTTGCAGTAGAAAAGAGGAAGCACGCGAATTAGCTGACCTTTTCTCAGAGAAAGACCATCCTGCTGTCGCTTTAACCAATGAAGACAGCGAAAGTACCCGTAATAAAATTGTGCAAAAATTAGTTGCTGGTGAAATTGAATATATCGTGGCAGTAGATTTATTTAACGAGGGGATTGATATTCCTGCTTTGAACCAAATCATTATGCTGCGCAATACTGAATCAAGTATTGTTTTTATCCAGCAATTAGGTCGAGGATTAAGAAAATATCCTGGTAAAGAATTCGTGACAGTTCTGGATTTTATCGGTAATTATAAGAATAATTACATGATTCCAATTGCCCTTAATCACGATACAAGTCGCGATAAGGATCAAGCCAAAAGAGAGGCGCGGTTACCTCACTTTATTGATGTTTCTACGATTAACTTTAGTAAAGTTGCATCTGAAAAGATTTTAGCTTCACTAGATCAAATAAAGTTAGACAATATGCGGGAATTGCGGCAGAGTTATCAAAGCTTGAAAAATAAATTGGGTCGCATTCCTTTATTGCATGATTTTGCTCAATATGGTTCAGTTTCGCCAATGGTTTTTGCTAATAATCGCGGACTTGATAATTACGCCGCATTTTTAATTAAAATGGGTGAAGCAGTAAAGCTAAATAATTATGAAAATGCAGTTCTAAGTTTTTTAACTAAAGAGCTTTTGAATGGCAAGCGCGCTCATGAACTAATTTTGTTGCAGATGCTATTGAAGCAGAAACAGGTCAACCAGGAAGACTTTGTCTCAGAATTACGCAAAAAGGAAATCTATGTAAATAAAGCAGTTTTGAATTCGATAGACGATATATTATCGCTTGATTTTTTTGATGTTAAGCAAGGTAAAACTACTAAGAAGGCACAATATGGTGATCAACCCGTGGTAGTTCATAGCAGTTTGTTTGATTATGAATTAAATCAGGAATTATTAAATGCTTTAACTCAAAATAAATGGTTCAAGGATCTGTTTAAAGATGCAATTGAAACAGGTTTGCTATTAAGTACTAATTATGACCAGCAAAAGCAATTTACTTTATACCAACAATATGATCGAAAAGATGCTTGCAGATTGTTGAATTGGCCTCGGGATGTTTCTGCACCGATGTATGGTTATCGTGTAGGTGATCATGATACGCCGATTTTTATTACTTATCGAAAAGATGATCAAGAAAAGCGGAATGCTTTATATCACAATACTTTAGAAAATGGACGTAGCTTACGTTGGTATACAAGAGTGCCACGACATTTGGATTCAGAAGAAGTGCAGCGATTGTTGAAGACACCAGACATGCATATCCATGTTTTTGTTAAAAGAAGCGATGCCGATGGCAAGCAGTTCTTCTATTTAGGTGAGGCACAAATTCAATCTGATTCGGTTAAGGAAGAATTATTAGGATCAAAAAAGAAGCCTGCCGTAGGGATGAATTTATTGTTGAAGCGGCCGTTAAAAACGAGTATGTCAGAACTTTTATTTGAATAATAAAAAAGACTTTTCCAAATTTTAGGAAAAGTCTTTTTGTTTTATCCTGCGATAAATGTATATGGTTTAATATGATTCAAAATTTGATATCCGACTTGTTTTTGAGCATTTTCGTCACCCGCAGTTTGATTTAGGAACATAATTAAACCATTGCGATTATCAGTCGTCATTTGGAACCAAATACCAAAGTGGGTACCACCAAGATTTCCGTATGCCGATTTTATGGTGTCGTTGTTATCAAGATAAATACCACCGGAATAGTTATTAACCCTGCTTCTTAAGTGAGTAAGGTAATAGAAGTCTGATTTATTTAAAATTGCACCATTGGATAGGCCAACTTGAATTTTGTAATAATCCATTGCGGTAGTAAACATGTTGGCCGCACCTACAAGTTGGGAAGCCTGTGTTTTAGTTATATATTCAGGATCTTGATAATTTTTGACATTCCAAATGTATGAGATGGGATCAGTTTTCCAGCTAGGAATATTTTGGTAAAGATAGGTATTTGCTAATCCTAATTTGTTAACAATACGATTATTAAAATTAGTTTCATATGATTGACCACTAACCTTTTTGATAATACCCGCTAATAGGATGTAATTTGTATTGTTGTAGAAATAAGTGCCAGGAGTACCTGAATCAGTGGAATTAGCATTATCAATTGCCCATTTAACTGCATCATCTTCTGAATAGTCGGTCCCGCGATCAGCTTCCGTATTTACAGCGTTAATTCCGGAAGTGTGGGTCATTAGTTGACCTAGTGTAATATTGTCGGCGTTTTTTAGCTCAGGATACCAACGTGAGATCTTAGTGTTTTGATTAAAACGTTCACTTGTATGCCATTTTTCGTTCATTAATTGAACAACCATGGCAGCAGTCACTACTTTTTGTAAAGAAGCAGTCGGATAGACTACGCTATCATTACCGTTGCCTATTCTTTTGCCATACCAAGCCCAACCATAGCTGATTTGTTGAGGTTTACCATTTTTTATAATAACTGTGCTTCCTCGACTGTTGCTTTGAGCTAGAGTGTTTCGTACGTAGCTACGCATTGCACTTCTAGAATAGCTGCTCGCTTGCACCTTATCTGTGTTTGAAGAAATAATTGTTGGTGTAGCAGTAGAAAATAGAGCGGCAACTGCTAATCCGGTGAGTATTTGTTTAAAAATTTTGAAGGCCCCCTTTAAAGTGTCTAACTTACATTTTAGCGCGATCTTTGCCCTATACAAGTTCAAAATAATTAAGAAAACATTTCAATCATATTATGCTTCAGTTTATTTTGGTTAAATGGCAATAATTTGTTAATATTCTATATTGAATAAATTTGGAAAGGAAAAGTTATGGCAGTAAAAAAGATCATTCATGATCAAGTATTTTTAAGTCAAAAATCGACATTAGCAAGCAAAGAAGATCTGAATACGGCACTGGATTTGCGTGATACGCTTTTAGCAAATAGAAGCAAAGCAGCTGGCTTAGCCGCAAATATGATTGGCAAACCTAAAAGAATTATTGCTTTCTATATTGGAAGTTTACCTTTCGTGATGATTAATCCTAAAATTATTAAGAAGAATGGTAAGTATACGACTGAAGAGGGATGCTTATCTTTAAGCGGTCAACGTCAGGCAATTCGCTATAAGAATATAACCGTTACTTATCAGAATCTTAATCTTGAAGAAGTAACGCAAGATTTTTCGGAATTTATTGCAGAAACTATTCAACATGAGATAGATCATTGCAATGGAATTTTAATTTGAAAAAGTTGAAAAAATAACTTGCCAAAAAAGAGAAAGTAGGGTAAATTAATAAAGTCGTCTTGAGAGATGACGAAGAGCTCGAGAGCTTTAAAAAAGTTTTTGAAAAAAAGACTTGCAAAGTTAAAGCAAAACGAGTAATATATTTAAATGTCGTCAGGCGAGAGCCAAGGCGGCAGAAAACAAATCAAAAAAGTTCTTGACAAAGGATTTGAGATTTGATAAAATATAAAA
>NZ_PCZD01000036.1:0-18665 GCF_002553975.1 Lactobacillus sp. UMNPBX6 | reverse complement strand
CAAGAAAAAGACGGTCAAGCAACTCAAATTAAGAGTTGGATTGATCGTCTTTTGGCATCTGAGGGTTAGTTTTTTCCCAGACACTTATTTTTTTATTTTAATTAACCAGCGTATTGATCCAAAATTTGGTTCAACTTTTCCTTTGGAGTGTAACCAGTTAAACGATCAACAATTTGACCATTCTTCTTAATAATCAAAGTTGGGATAGCCATAATACCAAGATTCTTAGCAGTTTCTTGATTGTGGTCAACATCCATCTTTGTAAACTTAACATCTTGACGTTCTTCTGCCAATTGGTCAATTACTGGTGATTGCATCTTACATGGACCACACCAAGTTGCCCAAAAGTCTGTTAAAACAACGCCATCTTTAGTTTCTTCTTCAAAATTTTGATCAGTAATTGCATCAACCATATGCTTTACCTCTTTCAATTAATATCGTTTTATCTTTAAATCTATATTAATAATATATCAGTTTTACTTACTTTTTACAAGAGGATTGCTTACTTTAATTTAACAATTGTGGCACCATTACCGCCTTCGTTAGCAGGCGCGTAATTAAAGCCTTTAACGTGGTTACTGCTACGCAAATATTGCCAAACGCCTTTACGGATTGCACCAGTACCGATCCCATGAATAATAGTTACAATATCTAAACCTGCCAGTAATGCGGAATCAATATAACGATCTAAATTAGTCATGGCTTCATCGTAGCGTTGACCACGCAAGTCTAACTCGCTATGTGCATTACTACGTCTAATTGCACTTGTTGCTCTAACCAATTTTTTCTTAGGTTGTGTATTATTCTTATCGATTCTCTCAATATCGCGGTCACTAACTTTGACTTTAATGATCCCCATTTGAACCTCATATTCATGTTCAGACAATTTCTTGGTAATAGTACCTGTTTGTCCATATGAAAGGACCTTTACTTGATCCCCTACACTTACATGATGACGCCGTTTTTCACGCTGTAAGACTTTATTATGGGCTAAATTGTGGGCCTGACGCTCTAGGCTATTAAGTTCACCCTTAGCTTCAATAATTTTATTTTCTTTAACGCCAGCATTTTTCTGCTTTTCCAGCTCGGCAATAATTTTATCAGCCTTTTTACGTCTCTTAGCTACAACTTCATTAGCTCTTTCTTGCGCAAAATCGAGTTGCTTTTGAACACGTTGGTTGTACCAATCAAGCGCTTGTTGCAATTTTTGTTCAAGTTTTTGACTGCGATCTAAACTCGTTTCGAATCGGTTGCGAGCTGTAGTAGCCGCCTTAGTTTGCGCATTTAATTTAGCAATCATCTTATTAATATCAGAATCCTCATCTGACATTAAGTTTTGCGCATTTTTAACTACATCTTCACGCATCCCCAGCCTACGAGCAATCGCAAAAGCATTACTGTGACCTGGAATACCAATTTGTAAATGGTATGTTGGTGATAAAGTCTTTAAGTCAAATTCCATCGATGCATTAGTAGTGCGTGGTCTGTTATATCCGTAAAGCTTCAATTCAGGATAGTGCGTAGTGACCATGATCTTAGCATCTTTCTTGCGCAAAAAGTCCAAAATGCTAATAGCTAAACTGGCACCTTCTTCTGGGTCGGTTCCTGCACCAATTTCATCAATTAAAACCAAGGTTTCTTTATCTACATTTTTCATAATGGCAATAATGTCATTAATGTGTGATGAAAAAGTACTTAATGATTGTTCGATTGATTGTTCATCACCAATGTCAGCGTAAACTTCTTTGAATACGCCAACTTTACTGCCTTCTTCAGCTGGAATAAATAAACCAGACTGAGCCATCAATTGCAGCAAGCCAGCGGTCTTAAGAGTAATAGTCTTACCACCGGTGTTTGGCCCAGTAATCAGCATTGTATCAAAATCGCCGCCTAAACGAATATCATTAGGAACAACTTTTTCTGGATCAATTAATGGATGGCGTGCATTTCGTAATTCCAGCGAATGATCCTGAGTCAACTTAGGCTCGCTAGCTTTCATTTGCTTAGCCAATTTTGCCTTTGCTTGCAAAAAGTCTAAACGAGTTAATGCATTAGCAATATTATTGATGCTATCAATTTCTTCTCTAGCTAAGCCAGACAAGTTTTTCAAAATATTGCGGATTTCTTGTTTTTCTTGAGCAATTAAGTTTTGCTGGCGGTTGTTCAAGTTCAAAACTGCTTCAGGCTCAATAAATAAAGTCTGACCACTTGCACTTTGATCATGAACTACCCCACCAAACTTGCCACGATATTCCTGCTTAACTGGAATAACATAGCGATCATCACGAATAGTAACGATTTGTTCAGACAAGTACTTGCTGCTATTTCCTTTGGTATAAGCATCCATCCGGTTCTTAATGTCTTCTTCGTTACTACGCATATCGTGACGCAAACGTGCTAATGCGCTTGAAGCTGTATCAAGTACTTCACCATCATAATCAACAGATTTTTTTAATTCTTTAAATAAAAGGTCTGGAACATCTAACTGATCCAAAACTGAATCGATAGCTGATAAGTTAAGCTTTTCATCATCAACATCTTCCAGAAATTCGTTAATCTCATTGGCTAAGCTTAAAACAAGAAGTAAATTACCCAATTCCTGAGCATTCAGATTTGCTTTTACACTCAATCTTTTAGTGCTAGGATGAACATCTTGAAAATCAGTTAACGGAAGTTGTCCTTTAACTCGCAATAAGTCAGCCAATGCTAAAGTTTGTTTTAATTCATTTTGTACTCGGTCAAAATTATCACTCGGTCTTAACTTCAATGCCGCATCTTTAGCTGGAGCGGTAATTGCTAATTTACTTAATCTTTTAGTAATTTCACCGAACTCTAAGATCTTTAAAATTTTATCATTCATAGCTATTTATATTTCTTTTTATAAATTAACAAAAAGGACCAGCCGCAGCTAGTCCTTTTTTATTATTTACCACTTAGGCGATCATCATCCAAGAAAGTATTCAAAACTCCTTGTACCATGTCCCATTCATCATCAGATTCAATCTCATGCAAATCACTGCTAGTGACATCACCTGCGTCATCTGCATCATAACTGAAAGCCTGTACTTCAATATCTTCATCGTCCCCAACAGCGGCTGGATAAAGAAGTACGTATGACTTATCATAATCATCTGAATGAAAAGTAAATAATACTTCATACAATTCTTCATTACCTTGATCATCGATCAAAGTAATTTGACGATCTTGATCGTCACCATTAACTTGTGCTGCCATATTAATCCTTTCGGTGTAAATCCAAATAATTTTGCAAGATGAGCACCGCTGCCATCTGATCAATCACTTGTTTACGTTTTTTACGATCATGAATACCTGCATCTTCTACGAGTACTCGGCGTGATTCGATAGTTGTTAATCTTTCATCAGAATAATGCACGGGCAAGCCAAACTTTTCTTCGAGTCTTTTACCGTAAGCCTTACTGCGGGCAACTGAAGCTCCCGAAGTGCCATCCATATTCTTAGGCAGACCTAATACAAAGCCATCTACTTCATATTGTCTAACTAACTTTTTTAATGGACGCATCCCAAAATTATATCTAGTTTCATCAATTTTAATAGTTTCTAACTTCTGTGCAGTAATTCCTAATTCATCACTGACCGCAACACCCACAGTTTTAGAGCCTATATCTAAACCTAATAATCGCATTATTTATTCTTACCAAGATAGCTCTTAACGAGTTCCTCAATAATTTCATCACGTTCGTGCTTAAGAATTAAGTTACGGGCATCATTATGCCGTGGAATATAAGCAGGATCGCCAGAAAGTAAATAACCTACAATCTGGTTGACAGGATTATAGCCCTTTTCTTCAAGCGCATTGTAAACATCTTGCAGAGTGTCATAAACATTCTTTCCTTTATTTTGGTTAAAGTCAAAATGCATAGTCTTATCTAGCGAACTCATATTTATTCCTCCTGTCAACAATTTTACTTGAAAAAAAGCTTAAACACAATTAATTAATTCTTAGTTCTTTGAAATTTCTTCGATCACAGCCTTGATAGCGTCGTTAAGACCTTCTGGCTTCTTACCACCGGCTTGAGCCATGTTAGGACGACCACCGCCGCCACCACCAAAGATTGGAGCAGCCTTCTTAATTAAGTCGCCAGCCTTAAGACCCTTGTCTAAGGCCTTTTGATTCAAGCTAATAATCATATTAGCCTTGCCATCATTTTCAGCAGCTAAAACTAAGACGTCTGACTTGTTGCCACTCTTCCAGTTGTCAGCAAGTTCACGAAGGTCGTTCATGCCGTTAACATCTGCAATAGTAGCAATTACAGTCAAGTCACCAGCTTGTTTTACATCATCAAAGATTTGACCAGCCTTAGCTTGGTTGATTTGCTTAGTCAAAGCTTCAACTTGCTTTTGACTATCATGTAAGTCACTTTCAAGTGAGTCAATTTTATCAATAATGTTGTCTGGCTTAGTTGCCTTAACTTCTGCTTGAATATCATCAAGTAAACCTGAACGATTTGCTAAGTATTCGTATGCCTTCTTTGAAGTTACAGCTTCAATTCTACGCATACCAGCACCAACAGCTGATTCAGAAGTAATCTTGAAGATACCGATTTGGTTAGTGTTATCACAGTGAGTACCACCACAGAATTCTGATGAGAAGTCACCCATTTGAACAACACGAACCTTGTCACCGTACTTACCATCAAAGAGGGCTAAAGCACCCATCTTTTCACCTTCTTCAGGTGTAGTGATAGTAGTCTTAACATCGATAGCTTCCCAAATCTTTTGGTTAACTAATTCTTCAACTGACTTAATTTCACGTGGAGTCATTGGTTCCATAGCAGTGAAGTCAAATCTCAAGTAGTCAGGATCAACTAATGAACCTGCTTGGTGAGTATGTTCACCTAAAACTTGACGAAGTGCAGCGTGAAGCAAGTGGGTTGCTGAGTGTGAGTGACGTAAACCTTCACGACGTTCCTTGTCGATCTTCAAAATATATTCCTTGCCCTTTTCCATTGGCAAAATAAGGTCAACAAAGTGCAAGTTTTGGTCGTTAGGTGCGTGTTGAACGTCAGTAACCTTAGCTACAAGTTCACCATCTTGGCTGTAAATATCACCATGGTCGGCAACTTGACCACCACGTTCTGCGTAGAATGGAGTCTTATCAAATACTAAAGTTGCGTGTTCGCCATCAGCCTTGTCAACTAACTTATCGTCAACAACGATGTCAAGAAGCTTGGCATGTGGTTCTTCATAAGTATCACGTTCAAAGACTGACTTGTCCTTAATGTTCATCAAAGTTACATCTTGACGACCCATTGATTGAAGATCACCACGAGCCTTACGTGCACGTTCCTTTTGAGCTTGCATTTCAGCATCAAAGCCCTTCTTATCAACCTTAAGGCCAGCATCTTGAGCTGATTCAAAGGTCAATTCGTATGGGAAGCCATAAGTATCAAACATCTTGAAGGCATCCTTACCTGAGATGGTCTTGCCATCTGACTTCTTAGCCTTATCAATTAAGTCATCAAGCAAAGTCAAACCAGTATCAAGAGTAGCTTGGAATCTTTCTTCTTCGTTTTGAATTACATTTTCGATAAAGCCGCGTTGATCCATAACTTCTGGGTAGTGGCTTTGCATAATCTTACCAACAACTGGTACAAGCTTGTAAAGAAAGGCCCCCTTGATGCCCAAACGTTGACCGTTAAGGTCGGCACGACGAATCAAACGACGAAGAACGTAACCACGACCTGAGTTTGATGGAAGAGCACCATCAGCAATAGCAAAACTTACGGCACGAACGTGGTCGGCAATAATCTTGAATGCAGTAGTGTCCTCTTTGTTTTCACCGTACTTCTTACCGTCAGTCATTTCTTCAGTAGCGTGAATAATTGGCAAGAATAAGTCAGTTTCAAAGTTAGTTGGTGCATCTTGCAAAATTGAAAGTACACGTTCAAGCCCCATACCAGTATCGATGTTCTTGTGTGGTTGGTCTACGTACTTACCATTTGGCAAGTGGTTGTATTGTGAAAATACGATGTTCCAAATTTCAAGGTAACGTGCATTTTCACCACCTGGGAAGTTTTCTGGATCGTCTTCAGCAACGTCGTTGTTTTCTTGACCACGGTCGTAGAAAATTTCAGTATCAGGACCACATGGACCTTCACCAATATCCCAGAAGTTGTCTTCTAACTTAACAATATGGTCTGCTGGCATACCAGCTTTTTCCCAGACACGTTGTGAATCAACGTCTTTTGGATAAACAGTACAGTAAAGCTTTTCCTTTGGTAAGCCAAGCCACTTAGGACTAGTTAAGAATTCCCAAGCCCAAGGAATAGCTTCATCTCTAAAGTAATCACCTACTGAGAAGTTACCAAGCATTTCAAAGAAAGTTTGGTGACGAGCGGTCTTACCAACATTTTCAATATCGTTAGTTCTGATTGACTTTTGAGAAGAAGTAATTCTGTGGTTCTTTGGTACAACTGAACCATCAAAATATTTCTTCATAGTAGCAACACCAGAGTTAATCCAAAGAAGAGTTGGGTCATCTTGTGGAATAAGTGATGCACTTGGCATAATCATATGGCCATGATCCTTGAAGAAGTCAAGGAACATTTGGCGAAACTCTGAACTAGTTAGTTTCTTCATTTTTATCTCCCATAAACAAAATAAAAAACACCATTGCTTACTCAAGGACGCTCCGCGCGCGGTACCACCTTGATTGCAACAGTGTTTGTTACCTCTTGATATTCTTAATTAATACAACTTAAAGGAGCATCTGTTAAAGCGAATTAAGCCCTCTCACCAATTGGCTCTCTCTTTGAAATTCAACTTTAATAGACATATCTTAAGCTGAAAATAATTGTACTACAAAATCCTCGTCTGTCAACGTCCTTGTTCACGCTTGCGTTTTCTTAAACGCTTAGCTTTTCTAATCTCATGACGTTGTTCAAGCTTACGCTTTTGACGATTATCTTCTTGAATTGCTCGCTTAATCTTCTTCTTGTAGCCAGGCTTACGCTTTCTCTTTTCTTTTTTAACGTAACCAACTAACTTAGTATCAAGCTTGCGATTCTTACCTTGACGGTTCTCACGACTGCGGTAATGCTTACGTGGTACTAATTCACCATTCTTAAGTTCAACAAAGTCAAAATGAACGCCCATCTTTTCCAAATCTTCGATTCGATTCATTTCTTCTTCACGAATTAAAGTAATCGCATGACCTGATAAACCATTACGGCCGGTACGACCAATCCGGTGAATTACAAATTCGATATCACGTGGTATTTCATAGTTAATAACTAAACTTACCCCATCGATATCAAGACCACGTGCTGCTAAGTCAGAAGCAACAACATATTGAAATTGTCCTTGCTCAACTTGACGCAAAGTCCGCTTTCTTTCTCGCTCAGTTACCCCACCATGAATCTTAGCTACCTTTAAGCCTTGATCTTGCAAGTATCTAGTTAATTCATCAACAGTTTGTTTTGTATTTGCAAAAACCAAAGCCAAGTATGGTTGACCCATAGTCAATAACTTGTACAAAATGCTCTTACGGTTCTTTGAACCAATATCAAGCAAATCATTCTTAATTGTAGGTGCAATGACACTTGGATTATCGATCACGATTTGATCTGGGTGAGCCATGTACTTACGCAAGAAGTTAGATAGCTTAACTGGAATAGTAGCTGAAAAAGCTGCAATTTGTACATCCTTAGGCATCTTGCTTGCTACTTGATCAATATCAGCCAAAAAGCCCATGTCAAGAGTCATATCAGCCTCGTCGATAACAAAAGTTTTAACTTGATCAACAACGAATACCTTTTTTTGTACAAAGTCAAGGAGTCGTCCAGGAGTGGCAATTACCAACTGTGGCGTATTATTTTGATACTTTTCTAACTGACGTTCACGGTCAGTACCACCAGCAAGGTGAGCGATAGAAAAGTGCATCCCTGCCGCATCTCTTAATTGACGTGCCACTTGATAAAGCTGATCAGCTAATTCACGACTAGGCAAAGTCACAATTGCTTGTACATAGTGAGCATCTTCATCAATTTCATTAAAGATAGGCACCAAATAAGCATGTGTCTTACCTGACCCAGTTGCAGCTTGTACTACAACACTTAAATCAGAAAGCATTGCGGGAATAACTTTTTCCTGCACCTTAGTTGGCTTTTCAAAATGGATCTTCTTTAACCCCTCTTGAATAGCTGGTTTAATTCTGGAATCTGCGAAAATATTATTCATGATCTTCTTTATACTTCTTAGTTACTTCAACAACTTCGGCAAAGACTTGCTTTACTTCGTCCATGTCCTTAGCATTGGCACCACTTGCTAATGCGTGGCCACCACCATCATGCTTAGCAGCTAATTCATTGATTACTGGACCCTTTGAACGGTAGTGCACACGGAAAGTGCCATCTGGCTTTTCAACAAATACGTTCCAAGCCAAAACATCCTTGATTCGACCTGGAGTTGAAACTGCAACATTAGCTTGATCATCAGTCAAACCTAACTTCTTCAAATCATCTTGCATCAAGATAGTGTAAGCAGCACCAACTGGATCGATTTCCATCTTGTCCATTGCTAATGCTTGAAGCTTAGCTTCATCAAAGGTTACATCGGCAATGTTTCTAGCGATTTCAGTAATATCAATACCGGTTGAAGCAAGTTGAGCTGCTACTTTAAAGGTATGTTCTGAAGTTTCTGGATACATAAAACGACCAGTATCGCCAACAATACCTGCGTAAAGTGGGTAAGCGACTTCTGGAGTAATCTTAAAGCCTTCTTCATTTAAGAAGTCAACGATGATTTGACAAGCTGCTGGAGCATTAGGATCAACATAACTCATATCAGCGTATGGATCTACATCTGGGTGGTGGTCGATCTTAATTAAAAAGTCACCCTTGTCGTAAAGCTTGTTTGAAATTCTTGGGGTATTAGCAGTATCAGTAGTAATTACCAATGCACCTTCGTAATCAGTTGCTTTAACTTGGTCCATATGATTAATCCAAGCTAAATCGCCTTCATCGTTTTCACCAGCACAAAGTACGCGCTTGTCTGGGAACTTTTCCATAATTGCACGAGCCAATCCAGCTTGTGAACCAATTGCATCTGGGTCAGGACTAGTGTGACGGTGCAAAATAATAGTTGGATATTGTAAGATTTTTTCGTAAATGTCATCAAAACTACTCATTATTTTTCCTCATCTTCTAAAAATTATCTGTATCTAGTTTACCAGAAAAAGGACTTCTTTTAGTAATCGAATAAATTGATTGCTTGATATTCATCCTGCTTAAAATCAGTCACAGTTACCCCGATTAACCGAATACCTTTTTCTAAAAAGTTACTGGCTTTATCAAACAAATCACGAGCACTGTCATAGAAATCATACTGGCTATTCGACGGTTTCGTCAATTTTCTGCGCTTAGTCACAGTATCAAAATCATTATCTCTAACTTTTATTACTACAGTTTGGGCAAAAAAGTTACGCTTTTTTAGTTCTTCTTCTAAATGTTTACAATAATGCCGAATGTGCGTCAACACTTCATCACGTGTATAAATAGCCGGTTCATAAGTGCGTTCCATACCAATCGATTTACGATTTGCATCTGAATCCGCAATGACCGGGCGCAAATCAATCCCATGTGCATGCTGCGCTAAGAAGTAGCCCATCTTCTTAAACTTTTTAATTAAAACAAAATCATCAACCTGCTGCAAATCCGCACCTGTATAAATCCCCATCTCATGTAACTGTTCTTGCGTTTTAGGACCTACGCCTGGAAATTTTTCGATTTTTTGCATCCCTAAAAATTGCTTAGCTTCATCAGGCAAAATAACGGTTCTGCCAAAGGGCTTGGCATATTCTGACCCCATTTTAGCCAAAAATTTATTATAAGAAACACCAAAAGATGAATTCAGTCCAAGCTCTGTTCGAATTCGGCGTTGCAAGCTAATTGCTAATTGGACCGCGGATTTTTGTCCTAACTTATTATGGGTGACATCAAGATAAGCTTCATCTAAAGCAATTGATTCTACCTTATCTGTAATATCATGCATAAAAGAATGGATCTCAGCTGATACGCTCCGATATTTCTTAAAGTCAGGTCTAATAAAAACTAATTCCGACTTTGGAATCAACTTAACCGCCTTAATCGCAGGCATTGCCGAATGAACGCCGTACTTTCGAGCTATATAATTACAAGTTGCTACAACTCCATGCCCACCATTATTACGAGGATCTTGCCCGATAACTAGTGCCTTATTTTTTAATTCTGGATTTCTTTGAGTTTCAACTGAAGCGTAAAAAGCATCCATATCCAGATGTATAATCCGACGATGGATGTCGTTTTGCGGCAATAAATTTTGCTTATTCATAAATCCAATGTTCCGTTGGAGCCTCGAAGATATCGTTTGCTTCCTTTGGGCCCATTCTATATGGCAAATATTGAGCAATTTTGGCATTGCCTGCTTCATTTTCTTTTTGCCAATCAGCTTCAACAGAATCGATAAATTCCCAGTAACGTTTTAATTCGCTCCAATGGGTAAAGTTAGTTGAATCATTGACAAAAACATCATGTAAAAGCCGCTCATAGCCGTCTGGAACTTTTACCATTTCAGATTTTGAAAATTCATAGGTTAAATCTTCGCGTCTAATTCCTGGTTGATCGATCTTTTTACCATTAATGGTGATATAAATCTTGCTAGTAGGATCAATCTCAATCGTAATATTGTTGGAATGAGCTTGACCATAAGGATTATTGATATGCTTTAATACGATATCGATTCTATTCTTCTTTTCCTTAAATTCTTTACCGGTTCTAAAGTAAATCGGTACCCCAGCAATTGGGCCTTCCTTAAATTTAACTTTACCAGCTACAAAGGTCTCAGTAGTAGAATTTTCATCTACATTTGGTTCTTGTTTATAAGCAAAAGTAGTATCACTACCTAAATATTGACCGCGAACAAAATCTTTTTTCACTTCCTCTGGACTAGGAATGATCATGCCTTCAAGCAAATCTTGCTTAGCCTTGTGGACACTAGCAGAAGTTAAATCTTTAGGTTCTGGCATAGCAAGCAAAGTAATGATCTGGAAGATATGATTTTGAACCATATCACGCAAAGCGCCAGAAGTATCATAGTAACCACCACGTGCTTCTACTCCCAATCGTTCTGCTAAAGTAACTTGAATATTTTTAATGTAATCAGCTGACCAAATATTTTTGATTAAAGGATTGGTAAAACGCATTGGCATAATGTTTTGAACCATTTCTTTGCCCAAATAGTGGTCAATTCTAAAGATATCATCTTCATTAAATGAAGCGGTAATTTCTTTATTTAATTTTTCGGCAGATGCCAAATCATGACCAAACGGCTTCTCTACTACGATTCGATTAAAGCCACTACCTGTTAAGCATTGGTCATTGATATGTGTAGCAATCGTACCGAAGAATCTTGGGGCCATTGCCATGTAAAAGAGACGGTTTCCATGTGCGCAATAACGATCGTCTAATTCTTGAGCTAATTTTTTCAGTGTCTCATAGTGTTCAACATTTGTAACATCATGTGATTGATAGTAAAAATGGCTAGCAAAATGCTTTAAACTATTTTCATCAACCTCATCGTGAGTTTCATGAACGGCATCACTAACTTGTTCACGTAAATATTCGTGTGACCAAGGTCTACGAGCTGTTCCAATTACGGCAAAATTATCATGAATTAAGCCTTGTTGATACAAATTAAACAAAGCTGGGTAAAGCTTACGGTGAGCTAAATCACCACTACCACCAAAAATAATCATAACTACAGGAATATTTTTCATAATACTATCCTTTTCTTTAATTTGCTTTTTTAAATCATTTCTATTTTACAACAAGCTTTTTCATGGCAAAACAAAAAGCGTCTGAATTGACGCTTTTGCTATTATTAATTATTTGTCTTCTTTAGTTTCATCTGAAGAAGCATCAGTGCTCTTAGTATCTTCTTTAGCAGGTGCATCTTCAGTCTTATCTGCTGCAGGAGCATCATTTTCTTCAACTGGTGCTGCAGCAGGAATAACGCGGCGAACGGACATTCTTTCGAAAGTTAAGTAAATACCGTCTGCATCTACTACGATAGTCTTGTCACTGTTGATCTTATCAACTTTAGCGTGCAAACCATCAACTAAAACAACGCCGTCACCCTTCTTCAACTTATCCATCATTTGCAATCTTTGTTGTTGTTGCTTCTTTTGCGGACGAATCATACCAAAGTAAGTAAAACCGATCAAAACGATAAATAAGACGATCATCATCATGTTGCTGCCACCAGCAGCGCCAGCATTTGCTAAAAATAAAGTATTCAAATCTTTCACCTCATAAAATTATTGTCTAGATATTATGTCTATTATACAGAAAATAATATTATTTATCACCTGGAACAGGAAAACCTAATTGCAAATATGCCTTGTCTGTCACCATTCGCCCACGTGGTGTAAGCAAAATAAATCCATGCTGCAACAAATAAGGCTCATAGAGTGATTCAATTGTTTCCATATCTTCACCTACATTAGCAGCCAAGGTTCTAATGCCAACAGGTCCACCATTGTAGCCTTCAATCATTGTCCGTAACAAACGACGGTCAGTCTGATCTAATCCCTCGTCATCCACTTGAAGCTGCTTCAATGCACCTTCAGTTGTAGCAAGAGAAATTGTCTTTTCACCTTTAACTTCCGCAAAATCACGAACACGTTTCAAAAGACGGTTAGCTACACGCGGCGTTCCTCGAGACCTTCGGGCTAATTCATGAGCCGCCTCAGGTGCAATTGAAGTATGGAAAACATCACTTGATCGTTGGACAATCTTTTCTAGTTCATCAATTGTGTAATACTGCATGTGTTCAACGATACCAAATCGATCTCGGAGTGGTGCAGATAATTGACCAGCCAAGGTTGTTGCCCCAATCAAAGTAAATGGTGGCAACGGCACGTGAACAGCATGTGTAGTCTGCCCTTCACCAATTACGATATCAATATAGTAGTCTTCCATTGCTGAATACAAAACTTCTTCAACAGGCTTAGCAAGACGATGAATTTCATCAATAAAAAGCACATCCCCTGGATCAAGATCTGAAAGTAGTGCTACTAAATCCCCCGCTTTTTCAATCGCAGGACCACTTGTACTCTTTAAATGCACGCCAAGTTCATTTGCAATTACAAAAGCTAAAGTTGTCTTACCTAAACCTGGTGGTCCATAAAGCAAGACATGATCTAAAGCCTCATCACGCTGTTTTGCGGCTTTAATATAAATGGACATTTCTTTTTTAACACGCTTTTGACCTAAATATTGATCCAAAGTTTGGGGTCTTAAAGACAATTCCATTTGTTCTTCTTCAGAATTTTCTACTTCACCTGAAGTTACTGCATCTTCATTTTCTGCCACCAGTTTCACTTCCTCACTTATATCAATATTTACTATTATAGCAAGATCTACTTCTTAAGCAGTAATGCTAAACCTTTTTTAATGTATTGATCGGCTGTATCTGCATTAACTTCTTCAAGCTTAGGAGTAATGCGGTCGACTTCTTTTTGAGTATAACCTAAAGCAATTAATGCTAACAAAGCATCATTCAATGCTGGCGAGATATTTCCTTGTTCTTCATCTTGACGATCAAGTCGAGCAACATAATCGCCTAGCTTGCCCTTCAAATCAAGCACAATCTGAGACGCCGTCTTTTTGCCGACACCAGGAAAACGAGTTAAATATTTTACTTCTCCCTGTTCAATTGCTTCGGCTAAAGAGTTGGCATCTTCAGCTGCCATGATTGCTAAGGCACTCTTAGGACCAATCCCACTAACGCTTAAGAGTTTAAGAAAGAGCCCCTTATCATCTTCACTTTGAAAACCATAAAGAGTAATTCCTGTATCTCTTACAATTTGTTCAATAAAGATCTTAGCTTTATCTCCCTTTTGGTAAGCAAAAGGAGTTGGGCTATATACTTTATAACCTACGCCATTTACATCGACTACGATATAACTTGGTGTAATAACTGTAACTATTCCTTCAAAATATTCGTACATTTATTATTCATCCTTCTTGAACATTTTTCTTAACTCGTTCTGACTTATCCGCACTAAAATTAACTGACCATCTGCATCATGATAAGGATCGGACGTTTTACGCAGATCCGCAATAATTTGTGCACCTTCTGCAGCGGATAAATTGATTTTACCTTTAACATTGCGTTTAGCTTCTAACGCTGCTACTCGCTTAAATAAATTTTGTGATTTACCCTTATCAAGATTCAAATAATTATCCAAAATTTCACGGATGGATTCTTCGACATGCTCATGAATCCATGTAGGATACGAACGCACAATAAAACTATTTTGACCAAATTCATCTAAATAAATGCCTAGTTGCTTAATTTGATCAATTTTATCTTTAATTTGCAAAAAATCCAAATTACCAAATTCCAACACAATCGGTGTCAGCAAACCTTGCTGCACTATTTTTTTAGAAGTAATAGTTTGATAGATTTGTTCAAATTGAAGACGGCGTCTGGCGGCCACTTGATCAATCAAATATAAATCACCATCATTTTCAGCCAGTATATACGTATCCATTTTCCCAACATAAGCAAGGCGCGGCAAATTATTGGCTAAAGTTTCATCCCCCGTCGAAATAACTTCTTGATCTACTTTTTTATTGCTAAACGGCATCAATTTTTGTTGCAAGGCAACATTCTCATCCCAGGTTTTAGTAATGATATATTGATCATCCTCACGTGGAATATTGATATCCACATAGTTATGCGTAGTTTCTTTTTTAGGCTCCTCAGCTTTTTTAGCTTCTTGTTTTACTAAAAACTCTGGCTTCTCAGCTTCTTCATGAACTTCCGGCGTCTTACGCGTTGTATTGACAACGTCTTGATTGAGGTTGAACTCTAATTGATCAACTAAAGTCTCACGTTTATTTTCTAAATTGGCAAAGCCACTACTTTGTTCAGTTTTATCTAGCAAAGCATCGCTAATAGCACCAGTGATCAGACGACTAAGTTCTTTTTCTTTAGATAAACGTACCTCTTGCTTAGTGGGATGGACGTTCACATCTACTAATAATGGATCAACATGAATAGCGATCACGACAATAGGATAATGACGTGCCGTTAATTTTGAACCGTAGCCATCCATAATGGCATTATTCAATTGAAAATTCTTGATATAACGGCCATTCAATAAGATCGAGATAAAGTTGCGCGTAGAACGAGTTAATTCCGGCTTGGACATTAATCCTGTAATCTTAAAATCACTGTCTTTTGCTTCAAAACTTTCCATTTTTTCAGCAATATGACGGCCATATACATTAGCAATCGTCTGTTTTAAATTGCCATTGCCAGTTGTTCTGAGTAAAATTTTACCCGTATTTGACAAGGTAAACGAAACTTGCGGATAACCTAAAGATAAACGGTTAATAATATCCACAATTTTCATAATTTCAGTCCGTGGACTACGTAAATACTTTAATCGCGCAGGCGTGTTAAAGAATAGGTCTCGAACTGTAATTTTAGTTCCTTTCTGTGACGCTGCATCTTCCTGGCCTTTTTTACTGCCGCCACTAAATTCTGCCTTAATCCCAATCACATTTTCTGTGGCTGTCACAATTTCGACATGACTAACAGCGGAAATTGAAGCTAAAGCTTCACCACGAAATCCTAAAGTAGAAACCTTGAACAAATCATGCTCATTGTTAATCTTGCTTGTGGCATGCCTAGTAAATGCTAAATCTACTTGATCACGTGCAATTCCAGTTCCATTATCTTGGACTACAATTTGCTTTAATCCGGCATCAATAAAATCGACTCTAATTCTCGTTGCACCAGCATCAAGTGAATTTTCCACAAGTTCTTTAACTACACTAGCAGGACGCTCTATTACTTCACCCGCTGCAATCTGATTAGTTAAATTTTCAGATAGCTCGTGAATTTTAGCCATTACTTATCATCCTTCAAGTCCTTTTGCCAATCAGCTACCATTTGCATGATTTGCAATGGTGTCTTATCAGCTAAATAAAGATTAGAAATATCATCAAGCACATCTTGTTCCGCATCGGTCATCGGACTATTTTCACTGTCATTATCTTCAATTTCATCAGAATCCGTTACTGGTTGAGCAAATAAATCAAGTTGCTGACTAACTGGTGCCAGTTCACTCCCCTGTGCTTCTAAGTGCTTCAATAATTTAGTTGCCTCACGTAAAACGGCACGTGGCAAGCCAGCAAGTTGTGCAACGTGGATACCATAACTTTGATCAGCAGGACCTGGTAAGATTTTATGTAAGAAAATTAACTTACCATTTTCTTCAGTTGCACCAACATGGATATTTTTCAAATGATCAAGCGTTTCATCAAGGCTGGTTAATTCATGATAGTGCGTAGCAAAAAGTGCCTTGGCACCAACTTTATCATGCAAGTATTTAACAATAGCACCCGCTAAGGCCATACCATCATAAGTAGCCGTACCACGTCCAATTTCGTCAAATAAAACTAGACTGCGCTTCGTAGCATATTGCAAAGCATCGTTTGCCTCGCTCATTTCCACCATGAAAGTACTTTGACCAGAAATCAAATCATCAGCTGCACCAATACGAGTAAAGATTTGATCAAAGATAGGTAAAGCTGCACTATCAGCAGGGACAAATGAACCAACTTGCGCCATAATGGCAATTAACGCCATCTGCCGCATATAAGTACTCTTACCTGACATGTTTGGTCCAGTAATCAAAAAGATATTTGTAGCAGAATCCATCTTCACATCATTAGGAATATATGAACCTGCAGTCATTACTTTTTCCACAACCGGGTGACGACCATTAACGACGTCAATATCTTGACTATCAGTGTGGAAAGATGGGCGACAATAATTGTTTTGTTCAGCAACTGTAGCGAAGCCACAATAAACATCTAAGGCAGCTAATTGATTACCCAATTTTTGCAAAGCAGGAATGTACTTCTTGACTTCATCACGCAATTGAACAAATAAATCATATTCAAGATCAGTTGAACGAGTCTGCGCCTCTAAAATTAAATTTTCATGCTCTTTCAACTCTGGAGTAATGTAGCGTTCTGCATTAGTTAAAGTTTGCTTACGAGTATAGCGATCAAGAGGCACCTTACTCTTGTTACCATTAGATACTTGAATATAGTAGCCAAAGACCTTATTGAAACCGACTTTCAAGTTGTCAATGCCTGTCTTTTGACGTTCATCAGTTTCCATTTGAACAAGCCACTTTTTACCATTGTTCATGGCATCCCGATAGCGATCGAGTTGTTTATCCACACCATCTCTAATTAATCCACCGTCTGTGGTTAAAAGTGGTGGATCTTTTACTAGAGTAGTAGAAATTAATTCAGCAACACCCTTTAAAGGATCAATTTTTTTGGCGAAATCTGTCAAAACATCACTGTCAGATTGATTAAGTGCATCAAGAATAACCGGCACTGCTTGCAAAGAACGCGACAATTGCAATAATTCACGGGCATTAACATTGCCAAAGGCAATTCGTCCTGTTAAACGTTCTAGGTCATATACACCTTTTAAGGCATCAATCACATTTTCTCGAGTAAAATAGCCATCAAGCAATGCTTGAACCATTTCTTCACGATGATTAATGATATCCACATTTAACAATGGACGGGCCAACCATTGCTTGAGTAGACGACCTCCCATGGCGGTATGGGTCTTGTCTAATATCCAGAAGAGTGACCCCATCTTTTTACCGGTCTTAGCTGATGCCACTAATTCCAAATTGTTTTGCACAGTATGTGACATCTGCAAATACTGATTTACTTCATAGCTCTTAGCAATTTGTAAGTGAGCTAAGCTTCGCTTCTGCGTTGAAAGCAAGTAACCGACTAATTGACGTGTTGCCTCTTTTTCGGCTGCATTGGTCAAATTTTGTTCAACATAAGAAATTTCCGCATGCTCGCCTTCAATTGGTGTAGGTGCTGAAACCGTAATATTTACCTTGTGCATAAAGTCCTTGTTTTGTTCAGTTAATGGACCGTTATACACAACTTCTCTTGTTCTCAAAGACAAAAGTTCATTAGAAACTGCGGCAAAGCTCTTCAAATGAGTAGAATAAATTTCACCGGTGGATAAATCACTGTAAGCTAAACCGAAGCCACTTTTAGTAGTAACTACAGAAGTTAAATAATTAGAATCCTTGGCATCATTAGGTCCTTCATTCATCATAGTACCCGGAGTTACTAGTTGAATGATGCCTCGCTTCACCATGCCTTTAGCTTTTTTAGGATCTTCAAGTTGTTCACAAAGAGCTACTTTATACCCTTTTTCAACCAAAGTATTCACATAAGTATCCACAGCCATGTGCGGAACGCCAGCCATTGGAATAGGGTTCTTGGTCTTATTTGAGCGATGTGTCAAAGTTAATTCTAGAATCTGTGCCCCTTTAACCGCATCATCTTCAAACAATTCATAAAAATCTCCGACGCGATAAAAAAGAAAGGCGTCAGGATATTGCTTCTTTATTTCATAATATTGCTCCATCATAGGAGTTGTTTTCTCAGCCATTTACGTCCCTTTCCTATTTTCATCTAGAGTGAGTTACTGTTAAGTATTATACGCTATAAAGGAAGAGAAATAGAGTAGAGGGAGTTTAATTCTCGCCCCTCTCATTGCACCGGACGTACGGTTCC
>NZ_PCZD01000035.1:0-18732 GCF_002553975.1 Lactobacillus sp. UMNPBX6 | reverse complement strand
CGGAATCAAGCCTCTATTAATCCTGTATTTTAAACTGTCTAATTTTTAGGTCTCACTTCACTAACTTTTTTAATTTTATTTTACTTTTCTACTTGTATTTTTAACACAAAAAAGGATTCTTTTCATCTGAATCCTCTTAATTTTAATATATTTTTTTAACTTGTTCCTGAATACTGTCTTTATCCAAGAATTCATCATAAGTAGTATCTTGTCTGCTGACGATTCCTTTAGGGCCAACTTCGATGATATGATTGGCAATTGTTTGAATAAATTCGTGATCGTGAGAAGTAAATAATATTGAACCAGGATATGCTACCAAAGCGTCGTTCAAAGCAGTAATTGATTCCAAATCAAGGTGATTAGTTGGATCATCCATAATTA
Organism: Lactobacillus sp. UMNPBX6; assembly: GCF_002553975.1. Taxonomy (NCBI): domain Bacteria; kingdom Bacillati; phylum Bacillota; class Bacilli; order Lactobacillales; family Lactobacillaceae; genus Lactobacillus; species Lactobacillus sp. UMNPBX6. The sequence goes on along the minus strand of NZ_PCZD01000035.1, from coordinate 18,351 downwards.
ATACGTTAGCCGGCTCAAGCATCATTCTAGACAATTGACAGCGAACTTTTTCACCACCAGATAATACTTTAATTTTCTTCTCAATTTCTTCCCCACTGAAAAGCATTCTTCCTAAGAAACCACGAAGGAATGTATTATCATCTTGTTCCTTAGTCGCATATTGTCTTAACCAATCTAAAATAGTTAAATCATCGTTATTAAAGTTTGCATTTAAATCACGAGACATGTAGTTAAAGGCTGTAGTCTGACCCCAGGTAACAGTGCCTGTATCTGGCTTAATTTTGCCAGCAATAATATCAAGCAAAGCGGTTGTTGCTAAAGCGTTACGTGATAAAAATGCAACCTTGTCACCGGGACGAACTATAAATGAAACATTATCTAAGATCTTTTCACCATCAACTGAGTATGAAACGTTTTCTACCTTAACCAAATCATTTCCAAGATCACGATGCATTTCAAATTTAACAAATGGATACTTTCTTGATGATGGTTTAATATCATCCAAAGTAATTTTATCAAGTTGCTTCTTACGAGAAGTGGCTTGACGTGACTTAGACGCATTAGCTGAGAAGCGGGCAATAAATTCTTGCAGCTGCTTAATCTTTTCTTCTTTTTTGGCATTCTGATTAGCTGCTAATTCATTAGCCAACTTACTTGATTCATACCAGAAATCATAGTTACCAACATAAAGTTGAATCTTGCCACGATCAACATCACACATTTCAGTACATACCTGATTTAAAAAGTGACGGTCGTGTGAAACTACGATCACAATATTTGGATAATCAGCCAAAAAGTTTTCTAGCCATTCCACTGTGTGAACATCAAGACCGTTAGTTGGTTCGTCAAGTAAAAGAATATCTGGATTACCAAATAAAGCTTGAGCTAAAAGCACCTTAACCTTTTCTGATTCAGGCAATTCCTTCATTAACATCTGGTGTTCACTTTCAGGAATATCTAATGACTGTAACAATTTAGAAACATCAGCTTCAGCATTCCAGCCATCAAGCTCTGCAAACTTACTTTCAAGTTCTGCCGCCTTAACACCATCTTCATCACCAAAATCAGGCTTAGCATAAAGCGCATCTTTTTCCTTCATTACTTGATAAAGTTCTTTGTGCCCTTGAATAACCGTATCCATAACGGTGAAATCTTCAAAAGCAAAGTGATCCTGGTTAAGACTAGACATTCTTTCATTCGGATCAATGCTGATTGAGCCTGTCGTTGGTTCAAGCTTACCTTCTAGCAATTTAAGAAAAGTAGATTTACCAGCGCCATTTGCACCAATCACACCGTAACAATTACCTGGGGTAAATTTTAAGTTAACATCTTCATAAAGTGTACGGCCGCCAAATTTAAGACTTAAGTCGGATACTGTAATCAATCGTTATACCTCACTATTATTAATTTAAAAAAGTTAAAATTATGTATCAGTATATCAAAAAAAGCAGATCCAAATGAAGTACGAATCTGCTTTTTTTACTTTTAATTAAAATTTCTTGAAGCTATCCAATTTTTCCTGGGTAATATCACGAATAATTGCAGTAGCTAAATCAACGGATGCCTTAAAGTCTTTGTAACTGCTGAAGCAATATGGGGAGTGCTCGTAACGCACTGGAATACCGATGACAATTGTTGGAGCACCATTTTCGTAGTAAATTGCGGCACCGTCTTGGCCACCACCAGTTCTAACTGAACGAGTGTATGGAATGTTGATCTTGTCAGCCAAGTCGCAAGCATACTGTTGAAACTTAGGATTTGGCAAGAATGTAGTATCCATATCACGAAGCATTGGTCCACGCTTTAAACCGGTTTGTGAAAGCCAATCAGGAGTGAAGGTGTCATCTGCTGGACAGCTTTCAAGTACAATACATAGATCTGGCTTAACTTTTCTAGCAGTTACGTAAGCTCCGCGAAGACCTACTTCTTCTTGGCTAGACAAAGCGGCAACAACATCAAAGTTAGTTTCTTCACCCTTCAAGTTGTCCAAAACGTCAATCATCGCACCGGCACCAAAACGGTCGTCGAAGTCTTTACCAAAGAACAACCCAGATTTTTCGTGGTATTCGCATTTTACATCAACAAAGATTGGACAACCTGTGTCGATTTTGTAGTCCTTAATTGTTTCTTCACGGCTGCTTGAACCAACATCAATTGACATATCGGCAACGTCAGGCACGTTGTTTCTTTCAGCAGCAGTCATAAAGTGTGGTGGCTTAGTTGCGACAACACCAGGGATGTATTCGCCATCGCGGTTTCTAACCTTAACCTTCAAAGCAGGGATATTGTATTTTACCCAGCCGCCGAGTGGAACAAACTTGATTAAACCATTTGGACGAACGGCCTGGGTGATAAAACCAACTGCATCTGAGTGGGCATCAAGTTGAATTACAGGACGGTTGCCCTTGTTTTCCTTCTTTGATGCATAAACATTGAGCATCCCGTCAGTCTCAATATTGGCTGTCTTTTCTGCATAGCTAGTAAAAAGTTTAACGAATTCTTCTTCAAAACCAGATGTAGCGTTAGCATCTGAGAATTTTTTAAGCATTTCGATTTCTTGTGCTTTTTCCATAATTTTCTCCTTCTGTAAGTCCTTACATCAAATTTTATCATAGTTCTTTATCTTTATTTTTTGCTAAACTAAAATTAGGAGGGTTTACATCGTGAAAGAAAAACCTATTTGGAAGAAAAATCTATTCGTCTTATCGATCGCGGTCTTCATTGCAGGAATCGCATTTTCAGAAATTATGCCTTTCTTATCGTTATACATTAACACGTTAGGCAACTTCTCTCACCAACAACTTAACTTCTGGTCTGGGATCGTTTATTCTGGTACGTTCATCGTTTCAGCGGTTGTTTCTCCTTGGTGGGGCAAATTAGCTGATAAAAAAGGACGTAAACCAATGATTTTGCGGGCCGGAATCGGGATGTCCGTCGTTATCGCCTGCATGGGGTTAGTCCAAAATGTTTGGCAATTGCTTTTGCTTAGAATGCTGCAAGGTGTATTTGCCGGCTTTATTTCTAACTCTAATGCCTTAGTTGCCACCGAAACGCCGAAGACAAATTCTGGACAAGCTCTAGGAACGATTGCTTCAGCGACCACTGCCGGTACCTTGCTGGGACCACTTGTTGGTGGTGCTTTAACATCAATTTTTTCATACCGCATTACCTTTATGATCACTGGTGGCTTGCTCTTATTATGCTCAATCTTAGTTCTATTCTTCGTTCATGAAGACGACTTTAAGCCAGTTACCGCAAAAAAATTGGACAAAGCCAGCGGCGTAATTAAGTCGCTTCGTTCGCCTCATCTGATCTTTGGTTTGCTATTAACCACTTTAATTATTCAAGCAGCTAATAACTCCATTAACCCAATCGTTTCACTATATGTCCGCCAATTACTTAACGGCCATGACAACGTTGTCTTCATCTCTGGTGTTATCGCCGCCCTTCCTGGGATTGCTACTTTCCTAGTGGCCTCCCGCTTCGGTGCACTTGGTGATAAAATCGGTACTCACAAAATCATCGTGGCTGGTTTTATTGCGGCATCAATTTTCTTCTTCCTGACCGCTTTTGTACGAAACACAGTTGAATTAGGAATTTTGCGCTTCTTAGTTGGTTTTTCTGACGCTTGTTTATTCCCACAAGTACAAACGATGTTAACCAAAAACTCACCTGCCGCCGTTACTGGCCGTATCTTTTCATGGAACCAGTCGGCTATGTACATCGGCAACATCGTAGGACCATTACTTGGTTCATTCGTATCAGGGATGTTCAACTATAGCATGGTCTTCATCGTCACCACGGTGATCGTATTAATCAATCTACTTTTGTTCAGAATCAACGTCATTCGCAATTTACAGTAAAAATAAAAAGCTTGAGAAAAATCTCAAGCTTTTTATTCTGCCGCTTTTTTGGCTTCATGTCTGTTATAAATAAAGTTAACTACGTACGCACAAATCATTAAAAACAGTGCCACATACATAATTTCGATAATTCCTGAATGGAAAATTCTTCTCATGATTGGCAATAATGCAGTTGGCAAACTCTTAGCCGATTCCGCATCACTCAACTTGTTCATCATGGTCATCGTAATGCCGCGATGACCGGTGATTCCTCGAGCCAAAGCCAAGTTCATGATGACCCCATAAATGGCAGCCATCACAGTTTGAGCAAGAATTCGAATCAAGAAACTCAGTGACGTAGCCGGTGCCATATCTTTTTCACTGGCGTCAATCTGCACCTTGATCTGCAAAATAACAAAGATCGAACCTACACCTAAACCAGATAAAGCTGCAATGATCATCAAGATTTGATACGGCGTGTTCATTGGCACCAAGATCAAGCTTAAAATGGTAATAATGATCAAAGTAAAATCGATAATGAGCAAACGATAATTGCTAAAATGACGCAAGAAATATGGCGCGCTTTGTGAACCGGCAATATCCAAAATGGAGTTAGGGATCAAGGTCATCCCACCGATTAAAGCGGAGGTCCCTAAAATGGCCTGCGACCACATTGGCAAATAAGTGTTAACTGAAATATAAGCACCCCATGCTAGGGCAAACAGGATAAAGTCGCCCACCAGCGCTTTATTCATAAAAACACTCAACGGTACAACAGGACTATCTGCCTTGTTTTCCACAAAGATAAAGGCAACAAGTAAGGTAACTCCGATAATGACGAAAGCTGCAACCATGATACCACTAGCTAAACCCAGCATCTGAATTCCAACTAAAAAGCAGGACAAGCCAGCGATCAAAGTGAAGGCACCCATTTTGTCAAAGTGTACTTTTTCCTTAGCCTTGTGCACATCGCGATAAAAGACAAAACTCAAAATAATGGAAATCAGTCCTAATGGGACATTGATGTAGAAGACCCAGTGCCAAGAAAGGGCATCAACAATCCAGCCACCAACAAGCGGTCCCGCAATACATGCCGCACTGAAGCTGGCCGCAATGTAGCTTAAAATAACCGTTCTTCTCTTAATATTCGGATAAATAAAACCGACAATAACATAAGGCAGCGAGCCCATACCGCCGGCACCGATACCCATTAAAATTCTGGCAATTAAGAAGAAGTAAATATTTGGCGCTATCCCTTCAAGTAGAGAACCAACAATAAAGAGGATAAGTGAAAGTTCAAAAGCAAATTTATTGCCCATTCTTTCACCTAATTTGCTCCAAATTGGTACTGAAACGGACATCCCCAGCAAGAAGCAGGCAACAATCCAGCCCATATATTGAATTCCGTGCAGATCAGAAACGATCGCAGGAATTGCCGTATTAATAATGGTAGCGTCTAGTCCTGACATAATATTTGCTAAAAGCAAGGACCAAGTTACCATCGAAATTTGCTTTTTATTCATTCAATCTCACCCTTTTACTTAGAAACTTTTTAACTAGAACATTATGCAAGTTACCTTTATAATTGTCAAAATAGTAAACGGTTTCATGATAAAATATAAATACCTACTTTTTATAGGAGAGATTTTCTATGATTAAATTAATCGCTGTCGATATGGACGGAACTTTTTTAAACTCACAAAGTAAATACAACGAAGTCAGATTCAAGGAGATTCATTCTAAACTTGATGAAAAAGGTATTCATTTTGTCGTAGCTAGTGGTAACCAATATTATCAATTAAAAGATTTTTTCACCGATTATGATGATATTGACTACGTAGCTGAAAATGGTGCACTTATCCGTAATCCAGAAAAGGTTTATACAGTACACTCTTACCCTACTGAAGCTGTTAAAGCCATCGAAAAATTTTTATTAGATCAAGTACCCAATCTTAATTTCTTAGTCTGTGGTGAACAAGCAGCTTATGGCCTAGATATCTTGCCAGAAAAATACTTTAAGATGTCTAGCCATTACTATCATCACTTAGAAAAAATTAAGAGCTTTAGTGACATTCACGATAAAATCCTAAAATTTGCAGTTCAATGTCCCGATGAAAAAACCGACTATTTTGTTCAATTATTCAAGGACAACTTGAGCCAATATAGCGGCGTTACAAGCAGCGGTCACGGAGACATCGACATCATCCAACCTGACATTCACAAAGCTAACGGCTTAAAAGAATTGGGTGATATTTTAGGCATTAAGTTAAGCGAAATGTGCGCATTCGGTGACGGTGGAAACGATCTAGAGATGCTACGAGAAGTTGGCGATGGCGTCGCAATGAAGAACGTCGTTCCAGCCCTTCTTGAAGTGGCTAACCACGTGACTGACACTAACGATGAAGAAGGCGTTTTGAACTACATCGAAAAAAACATTCTTTAGAATCTGCTTGACAATATCCGCTTTTGCTAGTTTAATATAAGAAAAATATAGTGATGACCTTTAAAGTTAGTCCTGTGAGGCTAAGAAGGAAATCTGCGTGAGCTAGTCTTTTTTGTGCTAGCAGAAACAGAAAGACCATCTTGGACTCAGTGTCCTTGGTGGTCTTTTTCTTTTGGTCATCCAAGAAAGGAAAAATATATGGCAAAAGAAATTGTTGATGCAATCAGTATGAAGCGTGCCTTAATGCGAATGACCTACGAAATTATCGAACGCAACAAAGGTACTGAAAACTTAGTTTTAATCGGAATCAAGACTCGTGGTCTTTACTTAGCTCAAAGAATTGCTAAGAACCTTAAGAATCTTGAAGACGTTGATGTTCCCGTTGGGGCAATCGATGTTTCTCAATATCGTGATGACCTGCCAGAAAGCGAAAAGGAAAAGATGATTCATGGTCAACAACTCGACTTTGATATCACAGACAAAAACGTTGTTTTAGTCGACGACGTTTTGTTCACCGGTAGAACTATTAGAGCTGCGCTTGACGCAATCATGGATCAAGGTCGTCCAGCTAAGATCAACTTGGCAGTTTTGATCGACCGTGGTCACCGTGAATTGCCAATTCGTCCTGACTTTATCGGTAAGAACATCCCTACCGCAATGGATGAGGAAGTTAAGGTATCATTGACCGAAGTCGATGATAAAGACGGCATTGATATCATGAACAAATAGGAGTATTTGAATGAGTGAAAAAGAAAAGTTTAGAAACCCGGACGCGATTTTAGACGTCTACGAAAAGCCTGAACTTGGTCAAGGTATCCTGCTCTCCTTGCAGCACATGTTTGCCATGTTCGGTTCTACCGTTTTGGTTCCAATCTTAATCGGAATCAACCCAAGTATCGCCCTGCTTTCATCAGGCGTCGGTACTTTAGTCCACATGATCTTGACCCACTTTAAGATCCCAGCATACTTAGGTTCAAGTTTTGCCTTCGTTGCAACTATGCAAGCATTGATGAAGACTGACGGCTATCCTGCAGTTGCTCAAGGTGCGATTGCTTCTGGTTTAGTTTACGTAATCGTGGCTTTGATCATTGCCAAGGTTGGTTCTGGTTGGGTTAACAAGGTTTTGCCACCAATCGTTGTAGGACCAATTATCATCGTTATTGGTTTGTCTCTTGCTACGACTGCTGCCAATGATGCGATGATGAACAACCAAAAGTATGATTTAACCTACTTTGGTGTTGCCATTTTCACATTGGTCATGACTTTGGTCTTCCAAATGTGTTTCAAAGGCTTCACGAGCTTAGTTTCAATCATGCTCGGCATCATCTGTGGTTATATCTTAGCCTGCTTCTTAGGCATTGTAGACTTCTCAGGTGTTGAAAAAGCCGCTTGGTTCTCTATTCCTTCACTTGATGTGATGGGCATTAGCTACCACTTCAAATGGTACCCAGCAGCCATTTTAGCCATGGCACCAATCGCCTTCGTGACGATGACGGAACACATGGGCCACATTATGGTGCTTAACTCATTGACTAAGCGTAACTTTTTTAAAGATCCTGGTCTTCACAGAACTATGATGGGTGACGGTATTTCAACGATTATCGCCGGTTTCATCGGTGGTCCTCCTACAACTTCATACGGTGAAAACATCGGTGTGTTAGCTATGACTAAGGTGCACTCTGTTTGGGTCCTTGCCGGTGCCGCAGTTTGTGCGATCATCTTCAGTTTTGTTGGTAAGCTTGCTGCGTTAATCGAATCAATTCCAATGCCAGTAATTGGAGGAATTTCATTCTTACTCTTTGGTACAATCGCTTCTAACGGTTTGAAGATCTTAGTTGACGATAAGGTTGACTTTGGTGAAAAACGCAACATGTTAATCGCTTCAGTTATCTTGGTTATCGGTATCGGTGGTGCCTACCTCCAACTTGGCAACTTCCAATTAACTTCAGTTGCCCTTTCAACCATTATCGGTATGATCTTGAACTGGGTTCTTCCTAAGAAAGCTGCCAGTGAAAAGGCACTTGAAGAAAAGAATAAGCAAAAGCAAGATGGTAAGATTTACCAATAATTAATATTAAGCAAAAAGCAGTTAGCTATCACTAACGATAACTAACTGTTTTTATTTTTATCTAAAACTTTCAGCAATCTCTGGGTCCATCTCATCTTCTAAAACGCTATGTCCTTGATCCAGTGTCTTAATCTTTGCCATGTCTTCAGCATCAATCTCAAAGTCAAAGACATCGAAGTTTTCAGCTAATCTTGCTTTGTGAACAGATTTTGGAATTACAACATAATTTCTTTGTAAGAACCATCTAATCATCACTTGAGCTGTAGTCTTACCATGCTTTTGCGCAATTTCTGCTAAAACAGGATTGGTAAAAATATGCTCAGCACCTTCCGCAAATGGGGCCCATGCTTCAGGCTGTACACCTTCTTTTTCCATATATGCCTGTGATTTCCACTCTTGATTCCAGACATTTGTTTCAATTTGATTTACCACTGGCTTCACATTATTGAAGGTAATTAAATCAGCTAACCGTTCATTCCAAAAACTGCTAACACCGATTGCACGAATGCGGCCTTCTTTGTATAAACGTTCCATTGCCCGCCACGTGCCATAATAATCGTTATAAGGCTTATGAATTAGATACAGATCAAGATAATCTAACTGCAATTTCTTCATCGTCTCATCAAAAGCCTTGAGCGTTGCATCATAGCCGTAATCGTCGACCCAGACCTTGGAAGTGACGAAAATATCTTCTCGAGGGACATTACTGTGCTTAATTGCATCCCCCACAGCTTGTTCATTGCCGTAAATTTGCGCAGTATCGACTAGACGGTAGCCGACTTCAAGTCCATCTTCTACGACTTGCTGCGTTTGAGCTAGATCATTAATTTGATAAACGCCAAAGCCAAGGTGCGGCATTTTTACGCCATTGTTTAGAGTTACATATTTTTCCATGATGTTATTCCTTATTAAGAAAAAAGAGTAAAACCACAACGGCTTCACTCCTCCATTATTTTTCAACTTTTGCCTGATAAAAGCCGAAGCTCATCTGACGCAAGGTATCAATGAAGCTTTCCTTATCCAGCTTCTTCCCTGTCGTTAGCGCCTCAAATTCTCCATCAGGATCTTTCAACTTTTGATCCGTTCTATGGAAACCATTCCGCTCATAGAACTTAAGTCGGCTAACTCGCTGTTTATAATTCTTCGCCTTTGAAGTTACTGGCTCAATATCAATCACAATTTGCTTATCTGGAAAACGATCTTCAAGCATGGTCAAAATCTTGGAACCATAGCCTTGGCCGCGCAATTCTTCATTGATTGCCAAGTAGGTCAAATAAACCGTCTTATCGTTTTCGGCATAATAAGTAATGCCGCAGAACTGATCTCCATTGTAAATTGCGTGAAACTTAACATTACGGTGTAGTGACATCGCTAAAAGAGAAAACATTGAGAATCTTTCCCATGCAGGAAAGGCCTTCATGTATAAATCTTTTGCGTCACGGTATGCTTTTGTGCCCCATCGGGCGGGTTTCGAGTCTAAAATAATATCCTTCTTTTCTAATTAAAATCACTATTAAAACTCAATACCATAATAATAACAGAAAAACTGCCGCATGACGCGACAGTTGCTCTGTTTTTCACAATATTTTATTGTCTAAATCAACTTATACTTCTTCATCAATTCTTCAACATAAGTGCCCTTAACCTTCTTGAGCATCCCCTTAATTACCAACTTCTCAGGCATTGGTAAATCAAGGTCTTCAAGCTTCTTTTGATCGTTCAAGTAGTACATCGCATTCATCAACATTCTGACATCAAAGGCAGAAGCGAATACTTCAGGTACGCCACGGTCGATATCAAGCAATGTGTAGACAGCTTCCATCGCGGTTCTAACTGAATATTCAGTAGTAAAGACAGTGTCTCTTGGAGTTTCCGCAAAGTTACCAATGAAGGCTAAGTTCTTTGAATGATCTGGCACTACCTTTGGTCTATCGCCTAATGCTCTTGGCATAAAGTATGAAGTAATGTATGGCATATGTGCTGGAATAGTAGTTGCAGCTGCAGCCATTTCAGGAATTCTTTCTTCAGGAACACCCATGTGGTAAAGCCATTCTTCACACAATTCGATACCATTACAGTCAGGCATAGTCTTTTCAACATAATTACCCTTAGTGTCTGAGAACAAGCCATAGAGCCAAACAATCAATTCATTTGGCTTTTGTGCCTTAAAGTGTGGCTGACGACTAATTGAGTAACCTAATAACCAGTTAGAATCCTTAATCGTAGTTGGTCCACTAGTAACAATTGAACCACTGTGTGGATCTTTCTTATTAACTGCTTCAATAAATGGCACAATATCATCATTCTTAAAGGTAATTGTAGCTGACATTCTCCAGTTAGCCTTTGGAATATCCCTGCAGAAGACCTCTGGATGACCAAAGTCTTCATCTTGAGCAGCCAAGTTCTTCCATAATTGCCAGCTAGCACCTAATTCATGCTCTGCTGGAGCTGGGTGGAAGTTATCACCATAAGTAGTGCTTTCAGTGATAGAACCGTTAGTGACAAAGACAAGATCGTTTTCAGTTAAATCAATTGTCTTTCTTTCACCTTTTTCAGTTAAAACAATTTGCTTGGCAACTTTTTTACCATCTGAACGGTTAACAAAGATGTTATCTACTACAGTGTCGTAATGGAATTGAACGCCATGTCCTTTCAAATATTTAACCATTGGCAGAATTAATGATTCATATTGGTTATACTTAGTAAAGCGAAGTGATGATAAATTCTTCAATGTAGCAACGTGTTGAACGAAACGCATCAAGTAGCGACGCATTTCCATTGCACTTGCCCATGGTTCAAAGGCAAACATAGTTGACCAGTAAAGCCAGAAGTTGGATTGGAAGAATTCTTTGGTAAAGACTTCGTTAATCTTCTTATTTTGCAAATCTTTTTCAGGTGTTAAGCAAAGGTCGATGATTTCCTTTACTGCCTTAGGTGTTAACAAAAGTTGACCGTCAGTTGGTAAAGCTTCACCGCGATTGATGATGACACGGGTTTTAGCATAGCTTGGATCTTTTCTATTCAAGCGATAGAATTCATCCAAAATTGATTCGCCTTCATGTTCGGTTGAAGGAATTGATCTGAATAAGTCCCACAAACATTCAAAGTGTGGCTCCATTTCACGACCACCACGGATGATATAACTTTCTTTTTCTTTATTGTAAATACCATCCATTGAACCACCAGGAAGAGACAATTCTTCAAAAATGTGAATTCTATTGCCCTTCATTTGTCCATCACGAATCAAGAATACAGCGCTGGCAAGAGCAGCTAATCCTGATCCAACAATATATGCTGATTTTTGATCAACGTCTTTTGGCTTTTCAGCCTTTACAAATGCTTCATAATTACCATTGCTATAATGCATAATTTACACTTCTTTCAAATAATCGTTACACCTGTAACTATTTACAGCTATAATAATAGTGTAAGCGATATCATTTGTCAAATTAAAACTAATCAAAGGATGATTTTTTATGAATATGAAAAGTCTGCACACGCAGCAACAGATAGAAGAAGCCTTATTTTCTTTATTACAAAAAAAGCCTTACGCCGAAATTTCCATTGCAGAAATTACGCGTAAAGCTCATGTTTCTCGTACTTCTTTTTATCGTAACTATAGCCAAAAAAATGACGTACTAACGCTATTTTTAGCTAATCAATATAAAAAATTTATTGTTGATATTAATGAACATAAATTAAAGACATTGACCAAACAGCTAATTGTTTATCTGACATTTTTTAAAGAAAATCCTAAAGTCATGAAAATCTTGTTAGACGCTGGTTTTGAAGGCAGTCTATTAAACTTTCAAACTCGCTATTTGAAAAAACTGCTTGGTGTCTACCACCCAGACTTAAATTTACCAGATTATGCAGTCGCCTACCAATCAGGCGGAATTTATATGCTCTTAATTTGGTGGGTTAAGCAGGATTATCAAACTCCACTCGAAGATTTAATTAATTATGCGGAAAAACACATTATGCTTTAATGTCTTATTATTGCAATTTCTTGCGCTTTTTACCAAAGTTAAAGTAGAAATTCAGCACAAAGGCAATGATTAACAAAATTAACGATACCAACATAATTTCTTTGATTCCGGCATGGAAAATAGTTCTCATAGTTGGTACTAAATTCTGCGGCAATAATTTTGCACTTTTGGCGTCACTCAATTTATTCATCATGGCCATCGTAATACATTTATGCGTATGAACTCCACTTGCTAAGTTCAAGTTCATAATTACGCCGTACACAGCTGCCATCACAGTTTGTGCCAAAATTCTAATCAAATATGACGTTGAAGTAGCTGTAGCCATATTCTTTAATCCAGCATCTAGCTGCACTTTTAACTGCATAGCAACGAAGATAAAGCCAACACCAATTCCTGAAAACGCACCAATAAACGTCAATATCTGTACTGGCGTATGAATATCTGCCAAAAACAAACCGACGGACGAAATCATCATCGCAATAATTCCAATTAAAGCCAATTTAAATGTTGTCATATGTTCTTGAATAGCCGCTACGCTTTGGGAAGCAATGATTTCTACGATTGAGTTAGGAATCAGAGTCATCCCACCTAAAAGTGCAGATAAACCGAGTAATGCTTGAGCCCACATCGGCATATAAGTATTAACAGCAATAAATGCACCCCAAGTGAAGGCAAATAAAAGAAAATCACCGTCTAAATCTTTATTTTTAAATAAAGATACCGGAATGATTGGATTAGCCGCATGATTCTCACGAATAAAGAAGAGAACAATAAACACTAGACTAACAATAATCAAGCTAATGACAATCCAGTTAGCTGTTAACCCAACTAGTTGAACGCCCATTAAGAATAAAAGCAATCCAATAACTAATAATCCGGCACCAGGAATATCGAAGACTGGTGTTTTTTCTGGTGTAACAGGCTTGTAGTAAACAAGACAGATGATTAATGCTATCAAACCAATTGGAATATTAATATAGAAAACCCAGTGCCATGAAAAGGCATCGATTAACCAACCACCAACCAATGGTCCTAAAATAGCAGCTCCATTCCAGCTTGCTGTTAAGTAGCCTAATACCTTAGTTCTGGTTTTAATATTTTTAAAAACATAACCGGCAATGATATAAGGAAGAGACCCCATACCACCAGCACCGATCCCCATGATGAATCTAGAGCATAAGAAAAAGATGATATTAGGTGCCATACCTTGTAAAGCAGAACCTAAAACAAACAAAATCAGTGAAATTTCAAAGGCCTTTTTATTAGTGATTTTCTCGCCTATCTTAGTCCAAATCGGAATTGAAATAGACATCCCTAATAAGAAAATAGCAACAATCCATCCCATAAACTGAATTCCATGCAAAGCTGCAACAATCGCTGGAATTGCGGTATTAATAATCGTCCCATCAAGTCCTGACATCACATTACCTAACATCAAGGCAATGGTGACCATCGTAATTTGTTTTTTATTCATTCAAATTTCCCCTTTAAAAAACAAAAACTCCTATTATCAGCGATAATAAGAGTAAAAAAATATGGAGGATACAGGGCTCGAACCTGTGACCTCCTGCTTGTAAGGCAGATGCTCTCCCAGCTGAGCTAATCCTCCATTATGGGGGCGGAATGTGGGATTCGAACCCACGCATGCTGGATCCACAAACCAGTGTGTTAACCCCTTCACCAATTCCGCCATATTACGGTCCATGTGGGATTTGAACCCACGATCTCCTCCGTGACAGGGAGGCGAGATAAACCACTGCTCCAATGGACCAATCAAAGGAGGATGTGGGATTTGAACCCACGCGCGGCAGAACCGCCTAACGGTTTTCAAAACCGTCCCCTTAAGCCACTTGGGTAATCCTCCATAGCCGAACAGATACTATTATACTAGAGTGAGAAAAAAGCGCAAGTGTTTTTTGCAAAAAAATAGATATTGATCAAATTGACCAATATCTATTTTTAATCTATCTTCTTTTAATCATGCAAATTCTTTTGATATAGCAAGTACTTATATTCTTTTCCAGCAATTTCTACAAATTTTTCAGTTGCATTATTAATCCAACCAAAATGTTCAAAAAATTGTCGTGCATTTTCGTCTCCATCAATGCACCATAGATAGATCTTGCCATACCCCATCTTTTTTAATTCGTTTTCGGCAGCATTAAGTAGAGTTTTCCCAATATTAAATCCTTGAAAATTAGGTTCAACATAAAGAGCCATTAATTCACCGCATCCGAGCATGCGCGTATCACGAGGACGACCATAACTTACGGCTGCACGAATTTGATTATCATCATCAACAAAAATCAAGTTGTGACGACCACTCTCATTTAATCGTTTAACCCAAGCTTTTTCAGGAATATTATCTAAAAATACATCTGGCAATATATTTTTATATGTATCTTGCCAACACTTTTGAAAAAGTTGACTTGTTTCTTTTGCTTCATCTTCAGAAATTAGTGGTTTAATAATCATTTTTTACTTCTTTGTAAGAACAGTTACGGCTTCAACATGTGGAGTCTGTGGGAACATATCAACAGGATCAATACGCTTAAATTCATAACCCTTTTCTTGGAACAATTGCAAATCACGTACCAAAGTGGCAGGATTACATGAAATATAAACGACTTTCTTAGGTCCTGTCTTAACAGTTGCATTAATAAATTCAGGAGTTAATCCCTTTCTTGGCGGATCAACAAATACTACATCGGTTTTAAGACCACTCTTAGCCCAACGTGGCATAATTTCTTCCGCCTTACCCAAATAATACTTAGCATTAGTAATATCATTAAGCTTAGCATTATCCTTAGCATCTTTAATCGCATCCCGAACTACTTCAATGCCTCGAACTGCTTTAACATGCTTAGCAACACTTAACCCAATAGTTCCAATACCTGAGTAAGCATCAATTACAACATCATCTGGTTTTAAATCAGCCTGTTTGATTGCCAAATTGTACAAACGAGGTGTTTGCAAAGAATTAATTTGGAAGAAACTTTGAGGTGAAATTCTAAACTTCAAATCTCCAATTTGATCAGTAATTTGATCATTACCGAATACCAAGTAATCCTTTTGTCCCAAAATCACGTTTGTCTTCTTAGGATTATAATTTAAAATCAAACCAGAAACGCCTGGAATTTGGCTAACTTCTGCAGCAACATTTGGTAATTGCATGAAATCTTTGTGCAAGCAAACTAAAATTACCATCATTTCGCCAGTAGATTTGCTACGACGAACTTCTAAGTAACGCACTTCGCCCTTATTATTAATTTCATCATAAGCGGGCACTTTATATTTACGCAAAATATCTCTTACGGCTACTAAAACTCGATCAATTTCGGGATCAGTAGTAAAGAAATTAGTCAAAGGCACTAAATCATGCGAATGACGTCTAAAGAAGCCAATTTCAAGTTTGCCATTTACTTCACGCACAGGAACTTGCGCCTTATTACGGTAACCAACTTCTTCAGGACTAGCTAAAGTTTCCCCAACTTCAATATTTTCTAAATGTGCCTTTTTAAGCAGGTTAACTACTTGATTACGCTTAAAAGCAAGCTGCTTATCATATTTAATATGCGCAAGTGAAGCTAAACCAGTTTGAACGCCCCGATTTAATTCAACTTTTACTCGATCAGGGCTTTCTTTTTTAATTTTTTCAATTTTTGCAAAAGCAAAATTCTTCTTAACTTTTAAAATTTTTGCACTAACTATTTCTCC
Source organism: Lactobacillus sp. UMNPBX6 (assembly GCF_002553975.1). Classification (NCBI taxonomy): domain Bacteria; kingdom Bacillati; phylum Bacillota; class Bacilli; order Lactobacillales; family Lactobacillaceae; genus Lactobacillus; species Lactobacillus sp. UMNPBX6. The sequence continues at coordinate 2,292 of NZ_PCZD01000035.1, read as the reverse complement.
TGGAAGTGCATTCGTTACGAATACCGTCATTCCATTGTAATGAGCAACGCCCATTGCTTCGTATGAAAGATCAGTGATTTCTAAATCTATAACTTGATTCTTTTCCATAAACACTCAGCCTTTTTTAATAAACCATTTAATTCTTTTCTATTATAATACTCGATTTAAAATTACTACAAAATTATTTTATCTAAAAGTATTGACAGATTTTTTTAATCTTGCTATCATATTTTTCAACAATCAACGACAAAGTAGCTGCTTCGTTAAGCGTTCAGAGATCTGGTGGTTAGTGCGAACCAGTCAGGCGAAGTTAGACAAATTACATCGTGATTAAATATTGTTCGGATAACTTTTCAGAACCGTTACCATCTGATAGAGATTCAAACTCTTATGCTTGAAAGAGTGGGTGGTACCACGGCTATCGTCGTCCCGTTGACTATTTAGTCAACGGGATTTTTTTTTGGAGGAATAAAAATGAAAAAGCAAAAAGTCTCCTTTACGGAATCAATTATTATCCTCATAGCTTTATTGGCTATTTTAGGTATTTCAGTAATCAAGTTCGGTTTATCGCCAGAAGTACCCGTTTTATTCACGGTTCTTTTGCTCACATTCTGGGCAAGACTTCGCGGCTTTACCTGGACAGATGTCCAAGATGGTATTAAAGAAGGTATTGGCGTAGCCATCATCCCTATCTTTATTTTTATTTTAATTGGTGCCTTAATTGGTCTTTGGATTAAAGCGGGTATTATCCCTTCCATCATGGTATTGGGTTTCCATTTAATTAGTGGTAGTTTCTTTGTTCCATCTGTTTTTGTAGTCTGTGCAATCGTTGGGGTAGCCATTGGTAGTGGTTTTACTACTATCTCTACAGTTGGGATTGCCCTCTTCGGTATTGGTGCCAGCATGAATGCAAATCCAGCTTTAGTTGCCGGTGCTATCATCTCAGGTGCCGTATTTGGCGATAAAATGTCTCCATTATCAGATTCAACTAATTTGTCATCTGCAGTGGCTGAAAGTGAATTATTCGCCCACATCAAGAACATGATGTGGTCAACTATCCCATCATTTGTTGTTTCCTTAATTCTGTTCTGGATTCTTGGTAACAGCGGTCAAATGGATCCAACTAAGATTGAACGTACTTCTCACGTTTTACAAACTAACTTCTCTATTTCTTGGTGGGCAATCGTTCCAATCGTTTTTATGCTACTTTGCGCTTGGCGTAAGGTTCCAGCTATCCCTACTCTTTTCATCAACATTGCAGCAACTGTCATCATGCTTTTTGCCCAAAATCCTCACGAATCAGTGCAATCATTAAATAATTTAATCATGAATGGTTTTGTTGCCAAAACTAGTGACGCTTCTGTTAACGCCTTGCTTACTCGTGGTGGTATTTCTAGCATGATGGCTACTGTTGCCCTAATCATCTCTACTCTTTCATTAGGTGGGATGTTAATGAAATTCAGCGTAGTTCAAAGCGCAATGGAACCACTTGTTAAGCATTTGAGAAAGCCAGGTCGTTTAATTACTGTTACTATTCTTTCAGGTATCTGCATTAACTTGTTTGTTGGTGAACAATACTTATCAGTAATTTTGCCAGGTCGAGCATTTAAACCTGCTTTTGATAGAATTAAGCTTTCACCACTTGCACTTAGCCGTGTACTTGAAGATGGTGGTAGTGTTATCAACTACTTAATTCCATGGGGCGTTGCCGGTTCATTTGCTGCCGCTACCTTGGGCGTTCCAGTTTTACAATTCTTACCATTTGCATTCTTTAGTTTACTTTCACCGGTATTCTCAATCATCAGCGGATTTACTGGTATCGGTTTAAAGTGGGCTAAAGACAAAAAATAAACTTTAAAATTAAAAGAGTGCCTGAGCACTCTTTTTTAGTTATTCATATTTTCCATTCTAATTTGGGCTTTCTTATGCTCTTCACTTTCACGATATGGTTCATACACAATATCAGTGATTACAATTTCTGCACCATTCTTTTCAAAAACAAGCGCTTGATCTAGCTCGGCGTTCACCATTTTGCTTTTTTGATTATTTCGCTTAAATTTCAAATCATCTAATTCGCGATCAATAAATGTTTTTTGTGATCCCGTTAATTGCTGATATTTCTCCCACGCATTTTTAGTAAAACTTAAAACTAAACCTTTTTTCTCTGCCTGCTCTGGACGACTACTACGTTCACCGCGTACTTCATTATCTGAATATTTTTTATCCATAAAATCACTTCCTCGTATTATATAAATTAAATCTGTGTTGATTGTCTTTTTAGTTTGTTTATTC
>NZ_PCZD01000034.1:0-19763 GCF_002553975.1 Lactobacillus sp. UMNPBX6 | reverse complement strand
GCAATATATTTCTTCATAGCCTAACTGTTGCACTTAATTTGACAATTCAGGAAAAAATTTCTTTCCGGATTTAAAATTGAAGTGCAACACTAAGTGTTAAACAAAAATGCCATTAAGAGCAGACAATGGCTTTTTTGCCTAAAATACAAATACTTGATCATTATATTTAACTTGATAAGTCAAATTTTCAAGATCTACATGTGCACTAGCTACTTCTGTCTTATCCTTATTTATTCGAGTAATCACAATTTCATGTTCACTAGGCGTTTCTACCTCAACTGATCCATTCAAATCAAATGCTGGCACGGAGTTGCGGAATTCTAATAACTTAATTAATGATTTAACCACTGGTCTTTGAACTTGTTTTTCGATTTCATCTAATTCGTAATAGTGACGATTAATGTCTCGACCTTCTTTAGTCTTTTCCAGCAATTTAATATCATTTTCACCAGCAAGCAAACCAACATAATAAATTTGAGGAATACCTGGTGCAAAGATCTGCAATAACCGAGCAAGGAAGTACTTTTTATCATCATTACCTAATGCAGAATAATAAGTAGTATTAATCTGATAGATATCCAAATTATGATATTCAGCACTTGAATACTTCTTCTTAACATTTGCGCCAATTTGATAGAGCTTTTTGGTTGTATAATCAATCTGTTCATCGGTCAAGACATCCTTAGCATCAACTACCCCTAACCCATCATGAGTATCTAGCGTAGTAAATTGCTTCATTGGACACTTCTTTAACCAGTTAGCTAATTGTATACTATTACCGCTATAAAGTGAATATAGCAAGACCATTGGCAAAGCAAAGTCATAGATGAAGTAGCCATGCTTAGCCACCTTAAATGGCATAGTGTAATGCTCATGAATTTCTGGCAAAATCGTTGCTGGAGTGTCTTTCAAATAATCATTTACCTCTTCAAGCAATGACCAAATTTCAGGCTCCACAAAGAAATCATTGGTATCTAGTTTTTTAATGGCATAAGCAAAAGCATCCAGACGAATCAGACTAGCACCATGCTTAGCCAAATTTTGCAAATTATTCTTAATAAATTCTTGAGTGGTCTTAGTTCTTACATCCAAATCCATTTGATCGGGGCCAAAAGTATTCCACATCTTTTCATGACTGCCATCTTTGAATTCAATATCTTGATATGGAGCTTTAGCTTTACGTTTATAAATTAAATCAATATCCTTTTGTATTGGTCGACCAGCAGGCCAGAACTTATCCCAGCTTAAGAACAAATCACTATACTTGCTCTGATCATGCTTAGCCTCAAAATCTTGGAAATAAGCTGAATGCTTGGATAAATGATTGATCATAAAATCAAACATCAAATAATATTGCTGACCTAATTTTTCAACGTCTTCCCAAGAGCCAAATTTAGGATCAACCACATCATATCGTGTTGGCGAAAAGCCACGGTCACCATTTGATGGGAAAATTGGCAATAAGTGAATGCCACCAATCGCCTTTTTAAAATAATGGTCCATTACGTAAGATAAATCTTTTAAATTATGACCTAAACTATCTGCATAAGTTATCAACATCGCTTTATTTTGTAATTTCATTTTTAAACCTTCTTTACAAAAATAGGTTCAATCTTCGGGAAAAGATCGAACCTATAAATATTTTTGATCATCGAGGATTATGTCGAATTGTTTTTCAAAAATTAGGGGGGAGAGAAAATTATTAATTGTAAATAGCCATTGTAGTGTCTTTATCGAAGAAGTGAGCTTTATTAACATCGAAGCCCATCTTTACATGATCACCTGGCTTGTGGTAATCACGTGAATTTACATCGGCTACAAATTCAGTACCATCGACTTTTTGATACAGTTGAATTGTAGCACCAAGCAATTCGGAAACTACAACTGTTGAACTGATTACAGCATCAGGCCACGTTTCCAAGAATGCTTCCTCAGCATGAATGTCTTCAGGCCGAATGCCAAATACGATGTCCTTATCGTTATAGCCCTTCTCATTAAGCATCTTTGCCTTACCTTCTGGGATGCCAATGTTTAAGCCTTTACCATCGGAAATACGGCCATCCTTGTAATGAACATTAAAGAAGTTCATTTGTGGTGAACCAATAAAACCGGCTACAAACATATTCTTTGGCTTGTTGTAAACTTCAAGTGGCGTACCAATTTGTTGTACCTTACCTACTGACATAACTACTACTCTATCAGCTAAAGTCATAGCTTCAGTTTGGTCGTGAGTAACATAAATTGTTGTCGTACCTAATCTTTGATGAAGTTTAGCAATTTCTGCACGCATAGATACACGTAATTTAGCATCAAGGTTTGAAAGAGGCTCATCCATCAAGAAGATTGGTGCATCCCGCACAATTGAACGTCCTAAAGCAACACGCTGACGTTGACCACCTGAAAGAGCTGCGGGTTTCTTCTTTAAATAGCTAGTCAAACCCAAAATTTCAGCTGCGTGCTTTACTTTTTTATCAATATCTTCCTTAGAATAATGTCTAAGCTTTAATCCAAAGGCCATGTTGTCATAAATAGTCATATGTGGATACAAAGCGTAGTTCTGGAAAACCATCGCAATATCTCTGTTCTTTGGAGCAACATCATTCATGACTTTATGATTAATCTCAAGCGTACCTTCGGTAATATCTTCCAAACCGGCAATCATTCTTAATGTTGTTGATTTACCACAACCTGAAGGACCGACAAAAACGATAAATTCCTTATCTTTGATGTGCAAATCAAAGTCATTTACAGAATACTTGTCATTGCCATCATATTTTTTATAAATATGGTTTAAATCTACTTCTGTCATTTTTCATTTCCTTGCTAATTTACCTTTTTAAGCATTGCTTGTTTTATTCCAGCAACAAAAGTAACAATACTTAAAGTCTTACTTTGACTAAAGAGTTCAAAGCTCGAATTATCAATCACCAATGTCAATTTATGATTATCTGGATGCCATGAAACAGTTTTAATAAATACAGGTGAATGAATTTCAATTACATATTGATCTTCTTTTTTGCGAGTAATGTGAATCTCACCATTATCGCCTTTTAATATCAAACTATGATCAATAGGAATTTCTTCAGTTAATTTATAACTGCCTAAATCAATATCTTGACTGTCAGATAATGACATATCATTTATTGTTCCAATTGGTTTTTGGATTAATTGACCATTAATTGTAGTCAGCATTCTTGGGATCCCCATCATACCGTTCCAAAGATGACCGGATTCTTCAAGATAGTTAACATGATCAGCACTTCTCAACCAAGGAATAATAATTCGATTGTCTTTTTCATCTACAAAGCTTTGAGAAGCATAGAAGTCATCGCTATCATCTAAACGATGTTGTTCTTCTAACTTAAACTTAAAGTTTTGCCAATCCATATGTCCCTTAGCAAGATAAACAACACTATTTCTGCCATCGCCTAAAATTACACTAAAGGCTAAATAATCTTGACCATTAATATTAAAGTAATCGGGACATTCGGTCATAATGCCGTATTCTTCACCTTGAAGCAAAACAGATTTAAATGACCAATGAAGCAAATCGTCTGATTCAAATAAAACTAAGCTACCATGTTTTTCAAGTGCTGCGGCAACCACACAATAATACTTGTCACCGTGCTTAAAGACCTTAGGATCACGGAAGTTGCTTTCGTCTGTTTCTCCAGGCAAATCTGCTACCGTCATTACTGGGTTATTTTCATATTTCTTAAAATCAACACCATCATCCGAAACAGCTACACATTGAGTTTCCGTAATTTGATCATTTTCATCCACATGTCCCGTGTAAAGGACATATAACTTATCGTCTTTTTCAATAGCAGAACCAGAGAAAATACCGGTTTTATCATATTGATGATCAGGTTTCATCGCTATCGGCATGTCTTCCCAATGAAGACCATCCTTGCTGCGAGCGTGTCCCCAATGCATGTTGTCCCAATGTGGGGCATAAGGATTATATTGATAATATAGTTGACAGTAATTCTTATAATGAATCAATCCATTAGGATCATTGATCCAACCCACTGGAGCGGTGAAATGAAAAAGTGGTCGCAATTCATCATTATCAATTTTTCTTATTTTTTCATATAAGTAAGAATTTTCTTTCATTATTTATCACCATTACCTGCAGAACCCATTCCTTGAGTAAGGTACTTTTGGAAGAAGATATAAACTAAAACCAAAGGAACAGTAGAAATGGTCAAAATAGCCATAACTTGATTCATGTAAACTGGGTTCGTGCTGTTAATATTTGTAATAGCCACTTGTAGTGGGAATTGATCAGAATTGGTCAAAACCATTAATGGCCATACATAGTCGTTCCAACTACCTATGAATGATAACGTTCCAACTGTCGCAACTGTAGGAAGCGTCATTGGCAAAAGAATATTCCAGAAAATTCTTAGATTACTTGCCCCATCTAGTTCAGCAGCTTCTGTAATACTATCTGGAATTGCTGCGAAAGCATTTCTAAACATGTAAATATAGAATGGACTAGACATACCTGGCAAAATAACTGCCAAAGGCGTATTCAAAATACCAATAGTTTTAGCAATTTGGAATTGCTGAATTAAAAGTGTAGTACCTGGGATAACCAATAATGCAATTAATAAACCAAAGAGTAGTTTGCGTCCTGTAAAGTTGAATTTTGCGAAACCATAACCAGCTAAAGCATTTACTACAATTGAACCTATCGTTACACTTGTTGCATAAAATACACTGTTTAAAATGTATCTCATTACTGGGAATCTATGGAAGATGCTTACATAAGCTTTGCCCCAATCAGAGATATTGCCTGAAGGTAAGAACGCCTTAAAGTTACTAATGTTGGCATAAATTTGAGATTCAGGTTTCATTGAAGAAACGATCATCCAAACCAATGGGAACAAGAAGAATAAAGCTAAAATTGTAATTAACACCGTGGTCCAAATTATATGAAACCTTCTACGTGTCATAAATTTATGCATTCTCGTCACCTCCGGCGTTTGTGATCTTTCTTTGAATAATAGTAAAGATAATAATGATAATGCCGTAGATTACACTCATAGCACTTGCATAACCTAATTGACGGTCAGTAAAACCAGTACGATAAATGTAGTAAATTGGTGTCATTGTGGCGTTTTCGGGTCCACCTTGCGTCATGATCATTGGCTGAATCATCAAGTTGAATGCACTGATGAAAGTAGTCGTTAAAATCATGATTGAAGTTGGTTTAAGCATTGGCAATGTGATGTGTAAAAATCTTTGCCAACCATTAGCGCCATCCAGTTCAGCTGCTTCATAAAGTGAATCTGGAATATTTTGTAATCCTGCTAAGAAGATTAGCATCTGATAACCAGCACCTTGCCAAGCAGATACCCCAATGATGGCAAACATAGCTTGTTTAGGTGAAGTCAAAAATGGTTGAGGTTTAATATGGAAAATACCTAAAATACCATTTAACAAACCTTGATCTGGATTAAGAATGTACATCCAAAGAATAGAAACAACAGTTAATGAAACAACTTGTGGTGCAAAGAATGAAATCTTAAAAAATGTATTTCCAGGTCTCTTTTTATTAACAATTAAAGCTAATCCTAAAGCTGCACCAACCTGAATTGGCATAATAAAGATGACGAATTGTGCAATGTTTTTTAAACTTTGTAGAAATACGGGATCTTTAAAAGTATTAATGTAATTTGTAAAACCTACATATTGTTTAGCCCATGGTGTCAAAATGTTATAGTTCGTAAAAGAATAGCTAAATGACATCAGGAACGGAATGATTAAAAATGTTAACAGAATCAGAATTGCTGGGAAAACGTACAGCCATCCGATCTGTCTCTTTATACCTTTAGCTTGCATAAAGATTCCCCTTTACTTCTCTATTTCTGAAGGTACTTTTGAATAACTTTAGCTTGTTCGTCCATTACCTTTTGAACATTAGGGTTCTTCTTGTACAAAGTTACGTTTTGAACAGTATCAGCAAATGTTCTAGTTACTTGTGGATAGTTTACTAAGACTGGACGAGCGTGACCTGTAGTTTGATTTTGGTTAATGAAGAATCTCATTTGAGCATTAACCTTAGGCATCATCATCTTTGATACACTCTTACGTGCTGGCAAAACAGTGTTAGCCATGTCACTGCGGTACATACACTTCTTGCTCATTAAGAAGTTAATCAAAGCACCAGCTGCCTTCTTGTTTTTAGCTGCAGAAGACATTGCGTATTGCCATGAACCAGTAGGTGAAACTTCCTTATGAGTAGCTGGAGATACAGGATATGGCATTACGCCCCATTGCAAATTCTTGTATTGGGTTTGCAATGTTTGAACTTCCCAAGTACCAGTCATCATCATTGCGTACTTACCAGTTTCAAAGCCTTTGTCCTTTGGTGAAATAGTAGTGTAACCATCCTTAACCATGTCTTGAATTAATTGAAAGGCTGAAGTAGTTTGCTTTGAGTTGAAGTAACCTACAGCTTTAGTACCTGCAGGGTTAGTGATGCTACCACCTGCTGACCATACAAATGGTGCTAATGAATAAAGAGCCATTTCTGAGTGGTCGTTCAAGCTCATGTTAATTGCTGGTTCGTGGAAGTGATTCTTAAGTCTCTTACAAATACTCTTAAATTGAGTCCAAGTCCATGGATGCTTCAAAGTAGCAATTTCAGAATCTTTAATCCCGGCTTCTCTAAACATTTTCTTGTTGTAGTAAAAACCAATACTTGATTCTGAATAACCAGCGGCATATAACTTACCTTTGTAAGTACCTTGTTTAATAATGGTTGGTAAGATATCTTTCTTGTTAGTAATATATTTATCAATTGGTTGAATAATCTTTGAATGAGCATAAGCAGCAGTGTTAGGACCATCCAAAGTTAAAACATCTGGCAAACTTCCGGAGTTCAAAGCGGCATTAACTTTATCTTCATAACCACCACCTGAACCAGAACGTGGAATAAATTGAACTTTGGCTTTATAGCCGTGTTTGTTTTCTTTATTAAAGTCATTAATATTCTTTTGAAGAGCCTTACCTTCAGGGTCAGTATTTGAAACGTGTACCCACATTGTCACGTTCTTACTGTTGCTGCTCCCTTGGTTATTGCTACATCCTGCTAAACCTAGTGCTGCAATAGCGGCAACTGTTGCAACTCCTAATTTCCACTTTTTCATAGTCTCTCTCCTTTGAAACGTTTCAATTCTATTAAAAAATAAAACGCTTCTTATCTCTAACATAATTCTAATTAATTGAAACGTTTCTATTTTTGCCTTAAAAAAATAATTATTAGCACAAAACTATTTTCATTTCCTTTTTTGGAAACGTTTCAACTTACATTTAAAAAATAATACCGCTTTCATAACTTGTCAACAGTTATTTTGTGGTATTTCCATCAACATATCTTACTGGGCACATTTTAGCTTCATTTTTCAAACTAGGATCCGCAATTTTGCGTAAAACTAAGTCAACTGCACCATTGGCCAATTGCTTAACAGGTTGGGCAATTGTAGATATCCCTAATGGAAGATCTGAGGACAAATTCATCCCATCAAATCCTATTAATTGAATATCTTCAGGAACTCTATATCCATGTTGATTCAAAATTTTTCTTAATTTCAGCAATAATGAATCAGTATGACAAAAAATTCCATCAATTTCTGGATTATCTTTTAACATCTCTAAAAGATACGGTGTAAAGTCTTTTACAGGTTCTTGCAAAAAGATCTCTTTATAATCAATTCCCATATCCTCGAGATAATCTCTAAAACCATCTCTTCTTAGCATAGTCCCATTAAGACATTTACTATGACTACCAACATAAGCTAAGTTTCTAGCACCATGCTCTAGCAATTCTTTAGCAGCTAATTTTCCGCCTTCATAATTATCCGATGTAACCTAAGATACTTTTTTATCAAAATAACGGTCTAAACTAACGAATGGAATATTGGAATAAATATATTGACCAATATCACTGTAGGTAATCGCAATAATTGCATCAATTTTATTTTGCTTCAGCATCTTAATATATTTTGCTTCTTCTGCTGGATTACCGTTAGAATTACATAATAATATTTTATAGTCTTCATTATCTAAACGTTTTTCTACATAATAAGCGAATTCTGAGAAAAATGGATGCCAAATTGAAGGCAAAATAAGAGCTATGGCTCTTGAGGAATTGGTCTTCAATCCTCTAGCATATTCATCTGGAATATAATTTAATTCGTTAATTGCTTGATTAACCTTAACTAGAGTACTTTCTTTAACTCCTGGCACATGATTAATCACACGAGAAACCGTACCTACTCCTACCCCTGCTCTTTGAGCAACATCCTTCATAGTTGTCACTTTTATCACCTCTTTTTTCACTTTCTTTTTCATTATACTTCAATAATCTTTTTTCAACTGATTCATTAATTCAAAATTGTTGGTAAAAATGCCTGCTACGCCGCGTTTCATATATTTTTTAGCCAATTTAGGATTATCCACAGTCCAAATGCGCTGTGTAATTTTGCTTGGCAAGTACCAATGTGGATGAATTGCCGCAAAATGATTTTTTCTAACAAATCTTTGTGGAAAAATAACCGGAACTTTGGTTAAAAAGCAATATTGCCGATGCGGATCGATTTGCTGGCAGTTTTTTAACGTTTGATAATTAAAAGACGAAAAGATAATGGGATGCACGAAGCGATACTCTTTTACCAGTGCCAAAACAATAGCTTCGATTCCCTTATCGTGAATCTTATTAGTCTTGAACTCTAAGTTAATGTACAAATCTTTATCCTGCAAAATTTCAAAAAGTTCTCTCAACATAGGTACAGGCTCACCATTTTTCAGATGAAACTTCCTGATCTCATTCAACGTATAATCCTTGATATAGCCACTACCATCAGTTGTCCGATCAATCTCTTCGTCATGCATAACTACGGGGACTTTATCTTTAGTCATATGCACGTCAAACTCAACGCCTTCTGCACCATGCTTTGCTGCATAGCGAAACCCTTCTAAAGAATTTTCTGCAAACTTCACCGGCAAGCCTCGGTGAGCAAAAATAATTGTTTCTGTCATATTTTACCCTACAAAAAAATACCACCTTACGGCAGCATCCCTTTTTCAAAATTAATCTAACACAATTGCACCTTGAGTTGCCAATGCATCACGTACAAGAGTCTTAACATCTCTTCTAATAACCATACCATCAGTTTCTTCAATATATTCCTTATATTGAGGACTTTGTACATGCTTATCATATGCGTCATCGTTTGCATAAACTTCAACAAAGTTCCATTCGTTAGGATTATCCTTGTTAGTACCTGACATCATAATTTCCATACCTGGTTCAGATGCAATGCTGGTAGTCATTTCCTTCTTAACTGAATGTGAGAATTTTTCAGCATCTTTCTCTTTAACTTCAACAGTTACCAGACGCATAACGAAATTATCTGCATAGCTGTTCAAAGCCTTTTGTGCATGAGTAGTGATTACTTCTGGCTTTAAGTTGATGATCTTCTTGTCAGTGCTAATGCTATCTACAGTTTCTTCAAAATCTACTGCTGACATTGATGCGATGTGCACGTCTTCAGCTTCCTTGTTACGGAATAATTCGATCTTGTAATTGTCTTCACCCTTAGCATCATCATGAGCGCTGCCAATTACTAAAGTTCCTTCTTCAGCTGGGATAGAATCGCGCATATACTTTTCAGCCTTGCGAATATATTCATCGCGATCATTTTCTGCAATATTTAATTTAGTAATTTTAAAAATTGGTGTTTCATCCATTTTTCTTGCCTCGTTTTTTATTCTTTACATACTTAATTATAAGCTAATGTAAAAAAATGAACTCTTTATTTTTCAGTCAATTGTTCAATTTTTAATTTTTTAGCAGGCCAGCAGCTTTTTACATATTCAACTTCATGTCCGTTGCTCTTCAGTTGAACATATTCAGCATTGTGAAAGCCATGGAACCTGTGGTTGCCAGCCTTTTCACGAATATACCGACTCATGCTATCGCCATGACCGACTACTAAAATATTTTCGCCGTCTTTGGCATCCCGCAAGATCAAATTAATTCCGCGCTCCATTCGTTCAACCACTTCACGATTATCTTCCATTGAACCGGATCTAAACTTCATAAGCGGCCACCAAAAGTTTTTCTTAGCTTCAAATGGTCCATAATTTTTCTCTTTTAAATCCTTCAAACGTTCATAATCCATTTCAGGACCAACAATAATTTCTAGCGTATCACTAGCGCGCTCCTGCGTTGAACAATAAGCCTTATCAAATACTATTTGCTTTTTCTTAAAATAATCACGCAAAGCTTCAGCCTGCTTAATACCTAACTTAGTTAAAGCAGAGTCACAGCTACCTTGCATTCTTTGTTGGGCATTGAATAATGTCTGTCCATGTCGTACTAAATATAAATTTATCGCCATTTAAATTTGTTTCAAACCCTCCGCAGGCCATACATACTTATCCAAATGAATATTTTTACCATCAACTGACAACTTAACAATAGAAGCATTAGCAAAACCAGCAAAGTTAGGATCAGCAACATCTCTTACATATTTGGCCAAAATGTCACCATGGCCAACAATCAATGCGGTTTCGCCATCGTTGATGTTGTCTAAAATTTCCACAACTGCACGATGCATTCTATTAACAACATCTTCGTCCTTTTCCATAGTTGGATCAACATTAGGATTATTGTAATTCCAAGGAAGCAAAAATTCATCTCGACCTTCAAAAATACCGTAACATTTTTCACGCAAATCCTTTAATCGCTTATATGGCATTTGATGATCTGTAGCAATCTCCAAAGTGTCACAAGCACGTTCTTGGGTTGATGAAAAAGCCTTGTCAAAATGAATATTATTTTTTTGGAAGTAGTCGCGTGCCATCTCTACTTGACGAATTCCCATCTCATTTAATGGAGAATCACACCTTCCTTGCACCTTGTGATAATAATTAAAATATGTCTGTCCGTGTCGCAGTAAATATAAAGTTTTTTTCATTGCTTCCTCCGTAGTATTTTTTATCTATCATATCAAAAAAGCACGCTTAATACGTGCTTAATTTAACTTTTACGGCCTAAAGTTGGTGTTGTACTTTTCACTTCCCACAATAAAAGTTGGAACGCTAATGAAGTGCATTGAATAAATCTTACCCGTCTTAGAAATACTAAAGCCATAATAATTATGATCGCCATCATGACTTGATCCTTGAGTATTGAACAAGTCACCTGCATGTTCCCATTCGCGGTACAAAGACTTGTTTTTACGCTCATCTTCACCAGATCCGGCAAAACCAAAAATCATTTGTTTTAAGCCAAAGTAAACGTTGCGCTTCATTTCACCCATTGGCATAGTAGTTTTATTAATAGTAAAGCCGGCCATATCTTCTACATAGTTATCATCTAGTTCAAGACCATGCTTTTGACAAGCTTTAACAATACCTTCCACATAATGTCCTTGATCTTTAATGCTACGGCCGTGTTCTTCATATTCCTTAGCAATATCATCAGCTAATTCTTGCGTGCCAGTGCTATAAATCCAAGGTTCAAGACCTAATTGTTCACGAGCACTATTAATTACTCTTAACGAAAAATCAGCTAATTCATGTTGTTCACTTGCAGAAAGCTTGTCTGGATTGATAAGTCTTTTATCGCTTGCAGTTTCACCTGTGGCAATGCGTGAGAAATTATTTTCTTCCATGCCCTTCATCGAAGCGGCAATGAATTCTTCACTTGGGTGGCCTTTATATGCTTCTAATAGTTCAGAACGTGTATAACCACTTGGCAACTTAATAACGGCTTGACTATATCTTTCAACCGTCTTCTTCACCAATTTGGCATTCTTAGCTAAAATCCAATGTGAGTTATTACCAATTTTATAAGCTAAATGCTTTTTCTTGCCAATTTTTAGATATTTCTTAGCAGAATAAGAATATGTTCTGCTTGTATAAGCGTAATATTTAGATTTTTTACCACGATTGGTATAAAGACGTACTTTCTTATTTCCTTTTACTCGCAGTTTACCTTTGCTGGCTGCTTGCACTACTTGAGGATGAGTTTGCGTAAGCATGCCAACTGGTCCCATTAAACAGACACTAGTGAGCAATGTCACCATTATTTTCTTTTTCATAATTGTCCTCACTTTCTAGGCACTGTCATCATTATAGTTTTATTATATCGTAGTCTTTTAAATTACAAAAAAGACACCCCTCCGAATCTGGAAAAGTGCCTCCTTTTTATTATTCAATTGTTATTTAGTTTTTAACTGATTAATACCAGCCGTTTGCTTGCCAGAATGACTTAGCAGCAGTCCATGAACCGTAACGGCTTTGTACGTATTGGTCAGCAACTCTTTCTTGGTTGGCAGCTGAGTAGTCACCGTTCAAGTATGAAGCTGAAAGTTGGTATTTACCTACGTATTGACCGTTAGAAGCACTGTATGAGCCACCTGATTCACGGCTAGCAATCCAAGCTTTAGCGCTTGCTTCTGAGCCTGATGCGTTTGAAGTGTATGATGAAGCGCTAGTATTTGAAGCAGTTTGAGTATTTTGAGTTTGTGATTGTGCTGGAGCTTGAGTTGAAGCTTGAGCAGTAGTTTGAGTTTGGGTAGCAGCTGCGTGGTAACCAATAGTTACGTACTTAGCACGAACCCATTGGTTCTTACCTAAGTCGTACCACTTGTGACCCTTTGAGTCGTATGCAGTCTTAATAACTTTCCATGAAGTGTTGCTTGCTAAAGTTTGACCAGTTGCTACTGGGTTTTCATAGTTGTTGTATACGTTGATTGAGTTATTTGAAACGTAGTTTACAGTTACTACGCTTGCATCGTTTTGGACGATAGCAGCTTGTGCAGTGTTTGAACCTGCGTTGTTTGCTACTACTAAACCTGTAACTGACATAGCAGCTACTGCAATTGACTTAACTAAGATAGATTTAATCTTCAAAAAAATTCTCTCCTTAAAGTTATAAAAAATAATATAAGTAACGAATTTTCACTTATTCGTCTGTCTGTATTCAATTGATATCGTATATACTACAAGCTTTTCGTTTCAGAACCATAACAAGAATATCACTCAATCATTAAGAAAACATTACTTAATATGACATTATTGTAACATTTGTAACATTAGTGTAAATTTATTTAGATAATACAAAATACTGATCTATCAAGGTTTCTAGCACTTTTATTTTTAACTTGCTATGTGCAAAAGCATGTTCGTATTTAACAAGCTGAAATATTGCTGCAAACAAAATAGATTCTTTCCAGTTAGAAAGTTAAGTGCTATAGTAAAAATGTATTTTTAAATAAAAGCGAGGAATAAATCATGACTAAATACGAAGTTAAGTTAACTGAAGAAGATTTACAAATGATCAAAGATTGTCACTCAAAGAACCCTTCAATCATGAAGGCTATGAACGAAGCTAAGAAAGTTGAAGACTAATTAATATTTTTGATCTCTAAATCTAAAAAGCATCCCAATCGGGATGCTTTTTCTTATTCATCAAACTTTGTTCCTTGTGGATTTTTCCAATTATAAACGCGAGCAATCTCACCGTTTCCATCAAGTACTACAACATTGCCATCATTATGTGGATAAATTAAAGGATCAGAATGTGATCCACCATCAGTAAAAATTCTGGCTGGTTCACCTGGATACTGCATTTTTCTAACAATACAGTCATCATTTTGTAGTTGCTTCATTTTTCGCCCATCATCGTATTTACCTTCTAAAGCAGCTGTAGGCGTATGACCCGTCACAATTGTTTTACCAGTTCGATTATGGGCAATCATTTTTTCCGCTTGATCAGAATACCAATATTCTTCTCGTGCCCAAATCCGATAAAAGTCATAATCAAACTTCAAACCATAAACTACCTTATTGTATGTAGTGGGATCATTATATTTTTCATCAGGGCGCACACCCGCATGAACAAAAATAATCTGCGGTGTATCATACATTGTCGGACATGATTTTAAGAAACGATAATATTTACTTTCTCTAACTTCATCGGGCAAAAGCGTCCGGCCAAATATATTGGTTAAAGTCTTCCCACCGCCGTTATAGAACCAGATTCCATCTTGATGCTCAGTTCCTTCAGCGAAATTAAGCATCATTTGTTCATGATTACCTAATAAAACAAGGGCACCTTGGTTTTTCTGATCTATTAAATAATCCAAAACTTCTTTAACATGTTCACGTCCATCAATATAATCACCACCGGTAACTAATTGAGCTAATGGATAGTCTTTCTTGGCTTGTTCAATTAAATCAATTGTCTCTAAATTGCCATGAATGTCAGAAATAAAAATATAATTATCCTTTTTCTGATCATCTTCAAAAGTTTGATCAACAATTTTACGGGTCATTCTTACCCCTTCTTATCTTTTTTAGACTATTAATTTGTTTCATTCCACGCTTTTTGCAAAACATCACTAAAATGTTGCAATTCGTTTTCATCAAACACAATTAATAAACCATTTCTAATTACATCCATTTTTTCATCGCCATTACGACTTAATTCCAAGCTAGAAACAAATAATACATTTTCATCAGACGCTTTCATTAAGACATATTTAGCCTCATATGGGGCGCTCCCTTGACTATCGTCTAAATATTCCATAGCAATTTGATCTAGCAACTTTTGAGGGAATTCAAATGCTTGAATAGTACTCTCAGCTTCTTTTTGACTTACCCAACCTTGATAATTATCAGGTGTAACTTCATCAGGCATTTTCATTAACATAAATTGTGATTTGTTTTTATCAATAAATAATTGGCAAAGTGGCATCGCTCTTCCTCTCTTCTATTACATCATTTTCTTCTTACTTCTATTATAAGCTGCTTTTGTATCAACCATTAGAAAATCGACTACAATAATATATGAAAAGAAGTGATTGTTATGTTTAATGATAAAAATGCTATTTTAGCTAAAAATTTACACGTTGATTCTTTTAAGTATCAATCAACTGAAGATATGCCTAATGAAGCTTATGAAAAATGGCAAGAAAACCATATGAACGCCAAAGTATTCAATTTAGAATTTCGTAATATCGGTCAAAGTGGCGAATGGCAAGAAATGATCGTCATCTGGGGCGACTAAAAAGTTAGCTTTTCTTGATCTAAATCAATTTCTTATCTAATTTTTTCTTGTATAATCTAGTTGACAAGTAAAGAGATTTAGACAGGAAGTAACGAATATGCTAAAAATCACATTTACTGACTCCGCATTAGATTATTTAAAAAGAAGAGAAATTGCTGATAAAATCTTAATCTTAATTACCGATGATGGCGGCGGCAAATATTCCATCAAGGGTGGCGGCTGCAGTATTGGCTCACATTTTTCAATTATTTGGGTTGATGAAAAAGATCCGGACTATCCTGTTCAATTAGACAATGATCAAGGACTTAAAATTTATACTTCTAAGTATGATATGACCTTGATGGGTCCAAACATGGTGATGGATTATAATGCTGGCAGCCTTAACCTTCGCTCCGATGAAGGAATCTTAGATGGCGGCGTTGAAATCGGCAACGGTGCTGCCCTAATTAAGGCTAACAAAAATGTTAAAATGACTGGCGTTGAATGGCGCTGCTAATAATGAAAAACTTTTGGCATTTTTATTGATTTATTTAACTGGGGATGCACGCCTGCAAACGGCAGTTGGTGAATTTACCAACATTGGTTCGGTTTCAGGACAAGTATCGCAATTATATTTGTGTGATGTTTTAGCTCGAGGCTATGAACAAAAGACTGATATCGATACTGATAAACTGAAGGAACGTGCACTTCAAGCAGTAATTAAAAAATCAATCTAATCAAAAACAGGTATGCATCATGACAACGCATACCTGTTTTTCTATCTAAAATAATATTTTAAGCTTTATATCTAGATACACCATCCAAATAAGTCTCACTCAAAGTCATGTCTGGATTCAAAACAATGAAATCAGCTGGCTTATCAGGCTTAATTGAACCACATTTATCAAGCTTATTAATTGAACGTGCCGGAACATATGATGCCATCATAATTGCATCTTCAGGAGTAACAACGTTCCAATCAACCAGATTCTTTACAGCTTGCTTCAACAACAAGATACTACCTGCTAAGTTATCGCCATCCTTTAGACGAGCCATACCATCTTTTACATAAACTGGCAATTCACCTAACATGTAATCACCATCTGGCATGAGTCCCGCTTGCATACAGTCAGTGATCAAGCAAATATGTTCTGGGGCCTTAGCACGTACTAGAGCTCTGACAGTTGGTTCCAATACATGGTGACCGTCACAAATTAATTCATCGGTTACTAAGCGAGCAGAGTATGCGGCTCCAAGCAAGTTAGGAGCATGTTGTGACATTGGTTCCATACCGTTATAAGTATGACAAAACATAGTAGCACCTGCTTCGACACATGCAATGGCATCCTTATAATCTGAGGCTGAGTGTCCTAATGAAATGATGATGCCGTCTTTCACTGCTTGACGAACAAATTCTTTGGAACCCTTACGTTCTGGAGCCATCGACATCTTAATTAGCATCCCGTCAGAAGCTTCTTCATAACGGCGAAGCTCTTCAATTGAAGGATCACGCATATACTTAGGATTTTCTGCACCAGCATGTTTAGGAGTAAAGTAAGGTCCTTCAAAGTGTAAGCCTTGAATTTTAGCACCAGTTTCTTCACCCTTATGTGCTGCATACTTTTCACAAGTTTCAATTAAATGTTTATCACTATCAGTAATCGTAGTTGGAAGCCATGAAGTAACACCTGCCTTAAGTAAACCTTCAGAAATCTTGTTGATTCCTTCCCAGTCACTCTTCATAGAATCTTCATTAACTAAACCGTGAATGTGAGTATCAACTAATCCAGGAGCAATCCATTTACCGGTATAATCGACAATCTTGCCTTCAGGCTTTTCATCTTCTGGATAATAAAAACCAAATTTTCCGTGATCATCAACTTCTAAATAACCACCAATTTCAGTTTTATTTTCTAAAAAGAATTTATCTGCATGAATGAAATATGTCATCATTTTTCTCCTCATATTATTCATTATATTGCTTAGATCTATATACAAATTTATCTCCGCGAGCGAGTGCTTGTGTAAACTCGATCGGGATGTTTTTATCATTTATTGCTTTACGGTTAATTTTTAAACTAGCCGTATTTTCTTTAACATGAAGAAGTTGAGCCGCTTCTTTAGTCAGATTAACTGCTTGTACATCTTCAAATGCCAATACACTAATTTGATGATATTTCTTTTTCAAAGTTCCATATAAAGTCCCTTGATTCAAATCATCTAAAGTTAAATTAGGAAAAATCTTCTCTGGCAAATAAGTGCGGTTATACACTAACGGCTCACCATCAGCCAAACGTAATCTTATCAATTCATACGCTTGATCATTTGACGCAAGATTCAATTGCATTGCAATTTCTTTTTCTGGTGTACACAATTTAAGAGAAATATTTTTAGTAGATATTTCCTTGCCTTCGCCTTCCATCTGGCTACTAAAAGAATACATGCTACCTAAGTTCGGCTGCTTGATAAAAGTTGGTGTAACAAAGGTCCCTTTACCATGCAAACGATAAATTAAACCCTTTTCTTCCAATTCATTAAGTGCTAAACGCACAGTGCTACGGCTCACCTTGAACATTTCAACTAGTTCTCGTTCGCTCGGAAGCTTCTGATTAGGTTGATAATCTTTTTTGATATGTGAAGCCAGTTGGTTCATCAATTCTTTATAAAGTGGACTTTTCATTTACTCACCTTCTAACTGGTTAGTACCACTTTAAGTAAAATTATATCATGAAAGAGCTTTCTGCAAAGTGGTTATAACCAGTTATTTTTGGTGCAAAAAAAGACCTGCATGAATACTCAACTCCTAAAGCCGGGATTCATTACAGGTCTTTTGTTAGTACTCTGATGCTGAATGGCAGAATCGAACTGCCGACCTTCTCTTTACGAGGGAGACGCTCTACCGACTGAGCTAATTCAGCAACCTCACAACACTAGAATTATACCAAAAGTGTGGATTCCATGCAATTAGAGAAGCATATTTCATCTAGTGATGTGATAGTATATTTTAAATTTAATTAAAAAGATGTTGTTTTTGTGTAAACAACATCTTTTATTACTAAGCTTGTTTAATAAAATCTTCTAATTCCTTTTTAGTGAATTGATCACCATATGTAAGTTCTAATTGATGCAAGATTTGATCATAAGGACTGCTTAAATTCTTTAATACAGTGATCAACTTCTTAAGACCAGTAATTGTAGCTTCTTCTTTGCCCTCTTGTTTTTCTTCTAAAAGTCTTGTCTCGTAGTCCATAATCTTGTCCCTCCATTTTGGATTATCATTTAACTCTTTAATTTTCTTTTGTGCCCACAAAGTATTTGTTTAAATGCACTGGACGATCATTGATCAAATCAACTAATCCTAACAGGTCATTGCTTTCACCGTTAGGTTTTCCTTTAGCATTTATTATAATGATATCAATTCCCGCAGACAATTTAATTGTTTGATCAGAATCTTCAGTCCAATGAAAAGAATACCGAATTTTGCCTTGCTTAAATGGATCAAACATACAAAAGAAAATTATCGTTATTTTTTTCATATCTCGATAGGTCTTGCCTTTATTCAAAGTATAACGCTGATCATACTTCGAAATATAATAGCGAATGCGCCGACCTAGATCCTTCTTGTCCTTAACTTGCATCTCCAAATCATAAAGATTATGCTCATGATCTTCAACAGAAACATCCAATCGGACATCTTTCTGTGTTTTATGCGACGGATCCTTGATTTCTTTTTGCTTTTCCGGTGAAAAAATCTCTGAAATTTCAGTAATTCCAGTCACTGTCCGCAAAACATAACGGCAAAAATCTGAATTAGCCATCACCTCGCCAAAAACTTGATCCTCTGAGAAGCCATACCATGGCTGAATTTTGTGTGTTTCTTTCATTACACACCAACTTTCTAATAATGTAAGAGAAAATCCCCTTCACTATTTAATACGCAAAAAGTTGGCAAAATTTTTTCAAAAATTCATACTTATATTTAGAAAATACAATATTTACTAAAAAGAAGGCAACTAACATGTACAGCATCCCTAAAATCAAAGCTCACAATGAACAAATGACCAAGTTTTATGCACAGCAAATCCAAGAAACTGTCGATAACACTACTATCTACAATGATCAACCCACATTTTCAGTTCTATCATCTTCAACTTATCCACAGTTATGTTTCACGCCAACAGATACTGCTACTGCAATTTCACATTCTAATTGGCAAACTGAAAAAACAGCTGCACTTAACTTCGCGGATTACCTAGAAGCAGGTGGCGGATACTTGCGCGGCATCGTTGCTCAAGAGGAAGCACTTTGCCTTGAATCTGATCTTTATCAGTGTCTTGCGCCATTTGAACAAACTTACTACAAATGGAATAATGCTCATATTAACCATTCACTTTATAAAAATCGCGCTCTTTATTCACCTAACATCTTATTTGCACATCCCAAGATTTATGCACAGGTGGATATCATCTCCTGTGCAGCTCCAAATTACACTCAAGTAAAACTATCCGGCATTTCGTATAGAAATGCTTGTCTAACTTTACAAAATCGGATGACCTTCGTAAAACAAATTGCGGAGAGTCAGCACGTTGCTCACCTTATCCTAGGAGCATGGGGAGCCGGCGTTTTTGGTTTCAATAGAGTAGAGGGAGTTTAATTCTCGCCCCTCTCATTGCACCGGACGTACGGTTCC
>NZ_PCZD01000033.1:0-21103 GCF_002553975.1 Lactobacillus sp. UMNPBX6 | reverse complement strand
TCCAGATGGACTTTTTATTTTTCTAAAGTGTTCAATTTGATTTTACAATCGGCGAATTCTTTTTTATTATCTTATCTAAATCACAACTGCTAAAGCCTCATACGGCTTTAAGATGATCTCTTGTTTAAATTGGTTACTGTTATGTTCATAATTGCTAATTAAAACTTGATAGTTCTTATTAACATATTCTTTAGGTAATTTAGCCTGACATTCCTTGCCATAGAAGTTAGTAAAGACTACTAATTTTTTATCACTATTATCTAAGAAGCGTTCATATGCAAAAACTTGTGGATGATCCTTCAAGAACATCTTAATATGCCCATAAGAAATTAACTTTTCATTCTTACGCAACTTAATTAGTTTTTGATAATAGTCAAAAATTTCGCCACTTGCTAGTTCTTTCTCTACATTAACTTGATTTTGATCAGTTGGCATCAGCCATGGCTTTACATCACTAAAGCCAGCATATTGACTATCATCCCAATGCATTAGCACACGTGAATTATCTCTTCATACACAAAAACGAGTCTGCAAAGGACACGTTTTTAATTTTCCATTCAAATTCTTTCCAATAATCAGCTATTTACTATACAGACAATTTCTTTGCTACAATAATAAAGATCCATGAGGAGTGATTTTTATGTTATATCCATACGCTGAATTCCCAGGCGAATTATCAATTACGTATTCTCAAATAATTCCCGATCCATCCCAAAAAGACGGTATTAAAATTTATGTACATTTTGAAAAACCAACCGATTATGGCTTCAAGGAAGCCCGCTACACTCTTCCTGACTATAAGGAAGTTTATAATTATAACTTTACTTATTCAGAAACAAAGAACAACATAGAAATCCTTAAAAGAAATGCACCATTAATTATGGAATGTGCTAAAGAAGAAAAACAGTAAACCCATTCTCTCTACACAAAAGCGAGTCCCAAAAAAGACTCGTTTTTTTATCTATTCAAATTGTTTCCAATAATCAGCTAAATACTGTGTAGTCAAACTGTCAGGATTCTTAACCAATTCTCGCGGCATCCCTTCAGCCACGATTCTACCACCAGCTTTACCGCCGCGTGGTCCAAGATCCAAAATATAATCACTGTTTACAATCAAATTCAAATCATGTGTGATCGTGATAATGGTTGCACCTTGATCAAGCAATTTTTGCATCACGGTTACCAAAACCTTCACATCTAAGGGATGCAAACCGATCGTTGGTTCATCGAAGACAAATAAAGTATCATCTTGCTTATGACTCAAGTGAGTTACTAGCTTCAACCTCTGGGCTTCACCACCAGATAAGGTTGGTGTACTTTCACCTAAATGCAGGTAATCCAACCCTACTTCTTTGAGTAACTTTAATTCACGTTCGATCTTTGGTACCTTTTTAAACACAGGCAAGGCTTCATTAATATCCAAATTAAGCATATCAACAATCGACATCTCATGCCACTTAACTTGCTGAATTCTCGGATTGTAACGTTCACCATGACAAGTTGGACATGTCTGCTGCATATCTGGTAAAAATTGAATATCTAATGTAACAATTCCAGTTCCACCACAAGTAGGACATGCACCTTCTTTATTGTTATAGGAGAAGTAACTTGGCGTGTAATGCTTTTCTTTTGCTAACGGCTGACGAGCAAAAAGCTTACGCAAATTATCCATGATTGAAGTATAAGTAGCAACCGTTGAACGGGTACTCTTGCCAATCGGTGTCGCATCAACACTAACTACATTATGGACAGGTGAAACGAATTTCTTAATTTGTTTCGGTAACTTTTCACCCTTAGCTTGTGCCTCAATAGCCGGAACTAAAGAATCTAAAATCAAACTGGTCTTACCCGCTCCAGAAAAGCCAGTTACTGCAGTAATTTGATTAATCGGAATTCCTGCTTTAATATCATGCAAGTTGAAATAATGCTCCACTTCAAATTTGATTTGATCAGGGTTAATCTTATCAGTCGTTTTTCTTGCCATTAAATCAGCTGTTCCATTTAAGTATGGAGCAATCAAAGACTTTTTATTGTTTTCAAGTTCTTGCGGTGTCCCTTGAGCTAAAATTTGCCCACCCTGGTCACCAGATCCTGGTCCGATTTCGATAATCTCATCGGCTGCCTTAATAATGTCGACATTGTGATCAACTACGACCAATGAATTGCCTTGTGCAACAAGTTTACGTAAAACTTTAATCAAACCATCGACATTAGCCGGATGAAGACCGATAGAAGGTTCGTCTAATACATAAAGAACACCGGTGGTTTCTGTTCTCAGAGTCCGAGCCAATTGGATTCTCTGTAACTCACCAGTTGAAAGCGTATTTCCGGCACGTGCCATGGCTAAGTAGTCCAACCCTAAATCAAGTAGCGGCTGCAAATTATTGATGAATTCTTTAATCAATGAAGAAGCCATCTGATGCATTTCTTCTGGTAACTTAGCTAAAACTTCCTTACTCCAAGCTGGCAAGTCACCCAATTGCATATGTTCGACTTCATCAATATTTTTACCATTAACCAACTGCTTAAGTAGTTCAGGACGAAGTCTAGTACCATGACAGACTGGACAAGTTGAATAAGTAAAGAATTCCGCAATTCTTTTTTGTGCTCGTTCACTCTTGCTACTCTTTGCTGAACGCAGGACTGCCTGGTGTGCATTTTCATAAAGAGCATTGAAGTCGTGAAAAACTCGACCAGTACCGGATAAGAAGTCCATCTTGTATTTCTTTTCTGGACCGTTCAAGACAAAGTCTTTTTCTTTTTTAGTTAAATCCTTAAATGGAACATTAATGCGCACTCCTGCATGCTGGGCAACGCTTGGCATAAAATTACGTCCTGGCAATGACCACGAAGCAACCGCGCCGTCTTCGATGGACAGATTTTCATCAGCAATCAACTTATTTTCATCAAGTTGACGCACCTTCCCTGTACCGCCGCATTCAGTACATGCTCCATCTGAATTGAAGGCGAACTCTTCTGCACTTGGAACATAAAACTTAACACCACAGGTTTGGCAGGTAATCCGTCCCATTTCTTCGCCAGGCTTGGACATTGCTTCGGCAATTGCTAGACTCGGTGCGACTCTATGACCGTTGGGACAAACAGGCGAACCAAGCCGTGAAAAAATCAAACGCAAAACATTAAAGGTCTCAGTTGTTGTACCAACGGTTGCTCTTTCATTTGGAACGCTGGGGCGCTGACGTAAAGCCAGCGCTGAAGGGATATGCTTAACTGAAGTTACATCAGCCTGCGCACCTTGCTTGATTCTTCGCCGCATATATGTAGAAAGCGCATCAAGATAACGACGCGATCCTTCTTCATAAAGAATTCCCATGGCTAGGGATGACTTTCCAGAACCAGATAAGCCTGAAATAGCGACGAATTTATGGAGTGGAATATTGACATCAATATTCTTTAAGTTGTGAACTTTTGCTCCTCTAACTTCAATTTGACTTGGTAATGCCATATTGTTCCTTTCTATTTAATAATGTTTTTTAAAAATTAAAATGCTTCTGAAAAACCGGTTTTTGCCTTAAATCGTAAACTGAACCATCAATCGGCGTAATCGCAAAGGGACGCAATGTACTTCTACTTGATCTTGAATCAGCCGAAGCAATCTCGACCATTTCAGGATGTGCTTGATAGATTTGATCCATGTATGAATCATTAACTTCCTCTACTTTACCATTGACAGTTACAGCTACTGAATTCATTGTTTCTGTTCCTTTTAAGCCAGTAATTGAAATAAAGGGATGCTTTTTTAATCTATTATAGAATGCACCATTTACAATAGTCGAAAAGATTAAACGATTTTGTTTATCAACTAATTCAATATCAGCCGCATTACTGCGAGGATGCCCTTGATCATCGACTGTTGCAAAAATGACGGTCTGAAAACTATCGACAATTATTCGCAAAAATTCTTCTTTAGTCAATTTATCATCTAATGCGGGTACTTCTTTTCTCATTCTCTGTTATCCTTTCACAATATACGCTAAAATGCTGTCTTTGGTTAAACCTAAGCGTTCAATATTAATGCCAATATTAAATTGCCATAGATCATCACCTAATTGTAAATTATTAGTCTCGGCATACTTTCTAATTTCAGTAAGTCCCTTTTCCATACCATCTTCTGTATTTTTAACTTTGACTACTATATATTCTCCATCATTTTGTGTAAGAATGGGAATTTTAACTTCATCATCATAAACTTTTTCCTTAATAATTCTGAAACCGGAATCCGCATATTGGTTAGCACGAGCTTGCGGCAAATCAGTTAAAAAGCCAGACAACATCTTGTTGGTCATTAATCCAGCACCAACTTCTCGATAAAATTCACTATATGCACGAGCAATTTCTTCTTCAAAACAATCTGCTTTAAAATCTGAACACCAGAATTCTCTTTTTGGTAAAAAGCATTTCTTAGCAACATAAAAATCAGTATTTCTTAACTGTGTATTATCTGACTCCTTTTGTCGCAAAATAGCTAGTATTTGCTGGAGATTTTGAATTCGTTGTTCAATTTTCTGTCTTAATGGGATTAGCTTTTTATTCAAAGCATCAGAACTGTCGTCACTAAGATAATCTTTAATTTCTTCTACAGATAATCCCAAATCACGCAACCCCAAAATAAAGCCGATTTGATAAAGTTGCTCGTAACTATAATGGCGATAACCATTTTCTGCAACTTTAGCCGGTTTAAAAATATCTTTTTGACCATAAAAGATTAAGGTACGGCGAGTCGTTTGAGCTATTTTAGCAAATTCAGACTGGTAAATTTGTTGATGAAATAAGAAACGAATACGTTGCGATACTAAAAGATATTCGTGATCAGTGTTTTACTTTGACTAGTATTTATCCCCAAGGGATGCAACATTATTGGTTAATTCCAGCTAATCCCAAGTATTACGATATTATGAATGCTTTTAACAAAACTGATACGATTATTTGGAAGCAAAGTACTAAAATCCAAGTTGGAGATATCGTCTTTATCTATGTTGGTGCTCCAGTTTCTGCTATTATTTTTGCATGTCGAGTGTTAGAAATTAACATTCCTTATCAATACACAAGCAAAAATCTTAGTATGACTCATGTAATTAGAATTCAAAAGTTAAAACAATATCCCGAGAATCAATTCAATTTCAAGAATTAAAAAAAGTACGGCGTTAAAGCCATTCGCGGACCTCGGCATGTGCCAGAAGAATTGCTTAAAACTTTAACGACTATATAAAAAACAACTGCATGTGATTGCAGCTGTTTTTTATTTCATATATTTTCTTTGTAAAAAATGCTCCATCGTTTCCGGTTCATGCCCAGTAATATGAGCAAAATCATCACTTAATCCGTGAAGCATCCCTTTAGCACCACCTGCATACATCGAAGCAAGTTCATTGCCATCGCCTTCACTAGCATAAATTCGACCAAATTCTTCTACACTAACTGGTTGATAACCTATCTTTTTCCCAGTAACTTTAGTCATTATTTCTCCCAATTCCGGCATGGTATAAGAACGTGCTTGCGTCAATAAATAGGTCTTCTTACTATGCAAAATGTCCTCATTCAAAGCCATCTTTGCGATTGCCTCAGCTGAATCCTCAATAGTAATGAAACTCACGCTTTCTTTGCCAACTGGGTAAATCAAGGCATGACGCTCAATTAATTCAGGCAAATATGGTACCAATGGATCTGCATAAAGGGCATTTTTAGCAATTGCGTAATTTAACCCTGAACCTGCTAAGCGTCTCGGTAAATAACCATAGAATGGTGACATTACAAATGGATTGTCTCTTTGATCAGCAATAAAACTCATCGCTACAATATTTTTAACATTGTCCTCTTTCATTGCCGCTAAGACATTTTCTAATTCATGCACACGATCAAAAACAGAATAAGTTTTGCTGGCAATATAGATCAAAATATCAATACCATTAAATGCCTTAACTAAACTTGCTTCATTTTGAAAATCAATTTCGCGGATATTAATATTTTGTTCAATCAGTTTTCCGGCATGTTTTTTAGTATGAACTAAAGCAACAATATTTTCTTTATCCGTTAAAAGCGATAATTTTTCTACAACTTTACTTCCAAGATGCCCTGTTGCACCTGTAACAGCTATTTTCATCAATTAATTCCCTTCTCAGCATCTCGCCAGTCAGAAATCATAATATTTTCAACTAACTTAAGAATGATAATTCCACCAATTGTTAAAACCACTGTCAAAATAGTGCCCCATAAGATTGGCACTACTCGTCCCGTTTGCAATCCTTCAAAAAGCAAATCTCCTAATCCACCTGCACTAATTGTTGAAGCAATTGTAGCAATAGCCATAGTTGAAGCTAAAGCAATTTGAATCCCAGAAAAAATAGCCGGTAAGGCTAATGGAAGTTGAACTTTGACAAAGATTTGTTTGCTTGTCATTCCCAAGCCCTTAGCAACTTCAACATAATCTGTATCAACGTTCTGAATGCCAGTAATAAATGTTCTAAGTAAAACATATTCGCTATAAAAAACTAAAACAATAATTGCACTTTTTTTACCTAAACCTGTAAGTGGGATTAAAAGAGCAAAAAATGCATAGCTGGGTACCGAATACAATAAGGAAAAAACATAGATTAAAACATTTAACCAGTCCCTCTTTTTCAAAAATACTCCGATCAATACAAGTGCAATAACGAGAGCAATTAACAATGAAGTTAAAACCATTTGTACATGTTCAATCATTAAATTAATCATGCGGGATGAATTTGCTTGCCAATATTGAATCATTTAAACTCCTCCCATAAAGCTTGATTTTCTCGAACGGTACCAATCAGTTCTCTCACATAAGAACTAGCTGGATGATTCACGATTTCACTTGGAGTCGCAAATTGTTCAATTCGTCCCTGATTCATCACCATTACTCGATTTCCTAAGAATAAAGCTTCGTTAATATCGTGAGTAACAAAGAAGAAGGTTTTATCTTGCAATCGTTCATGAATACTTTTTAATTCCTTTTGTAAATTTTGTCTGGTAATAGCATCAAGTGCGGAAAAAGGTTCATCAAACAGCATGATTGGTGGATTGGTTGAAAGTGCACGTGCCACACCTACTCTCTGCCGTTGACCACCAGAAAGTTGTGCAGGATAGCGATTACTATATTCTTCATCATTTAAGCCAACTAAATTTAATAAATCTACTATTCTTTGATCGATTTTTTTTTGTGACCAGCCCAATAATTTGGGTGTGACGGCAATATTTTGTGCAATTGTCATATGCGGAAAAAGGCCAATTGATTGAACTACGTATCCAATATGACGGCGAACTTCAACTATATTGCAGTTCTTTAAATTTTGATCATTTACAATAACATCACCACTTGTAGGCTTTTCCAAACCATTGATCATTTTTAAGGTAGTAGTTTTGCCTGAACCAGATGATCCTAGTACTGTGATGAACTCACCCTCATTAATTGAAAAGGAAAGATCAGGAATAATTGTATTTTTGCCATACTTTTTAACTACATGTTTAAACTTAATAATTTCCTTGGTCATTTTCTCTCACCTTTCCAATAATCGAGTCAAAAACAACCATCGCCAATAATGATAAAAGTGCTACACTGACGCCGCCAATAACAACATATTGCATCTTGTATAATCCTAGCCCTGTCATAATTAATTGTCCCAAACCACCAGCACCAATATATGTTGCTAAACTTGCACTGGCAATCACTTCAACTAAAGCTAACTTAATTCCGTTCAAAATATATGGTAGAGCTAGCGGCAAAGAAATCTGCTTTAATAAATCCATGTCAGTCATCCCTAAAGATAAGCCTACTTCTTCCAAATCTTTCGGCACTTCGTTAAAACCTAAAATTGTATTGACTACAAGTGGTGGCAGAGCCAAGACTACCAATGCAATTAACGCCGGAGCAACCCCAGTTCCTATAAAAGGAATTAAGCTAAAAAGCAAAGCTAGACTAGGAATAATCCGAAGAATTTGGGCAAAACTTTCACAAAAAGCAGCAATCACTTTATTTTTTGATCCTAAATACCCTAGAGGAAAAGCGATAATGGCAGCTATTAATAATGAAGTAAAACCCAAAAATAAATGTTGCCCCACTTCTTGAAAATATTCACCAGAATTAGTTTGAAAATATTGGATAATCTGATTGAGCATGATAATCCTTTCTTCTTGTTAAAAAAGATTCAGTTCTCACTAAACCTTTTTTCTTAATAATTATTTTTAAGCCATTCTCTGGCAACAGCTTGATAAGACTTGCCATCAACATCAACTTTCTTATTTAATAAAGTCAATTCCTTAGTAGTAAGCTTAGCATCGATTTTATTCAAAATCCTCTTGATTCCAGGATTATCTTTCAAAGTCTTTTCACGAACTAAAGGCACTAAATTATATGCTGGCCAGAAGTTTTTATCATCCTTCAACGCAAAGAAATCTTTAGTAGCAAGCTGGCCTTCTGTAGTTGAAGCAGGAGTAATATCGCCATCACCACGTGCTAAAACCTTATATTTTAAGCTAGGATCATAAATCTTTTCACTCTTAAAGTTAAACTTGCCGTAGGTCTTTTCAAGACCAGGGATCCCATCTTCACGCTTGTCGAATTCACCTTGGGATGCCAAACGAATCTTATCAGCCTTCTTTTGTAAATCAGATATAGTCTTGATGCCATATTTTTTGGCAACAGAAGTTCTAATTGCGATACCTTGAGCATCTGAACCTGGAGCATAGTTCAAAGTAGTTAGATTCTCTTTAGCTACACCCTCTTTAACAATTGCAGCAATTTGGTCTGGAGTTTTACCAATGATGTGCTTTTTTAAATAAGTCATTGCAATAGTACCGGTGTATTCAGGATAAAGGTCAACTTGTCCTGACTTAATTGCTTGATAAACAACTGAACTTGAAATATTAGGCTTAGTTTTAACATTGTAACCAGCCTTTTTCAGCACATCTGCATAAATCTGCATTACAATCTTGCTTTCAGTGAAGTTTTTAGATCCGATTGTTATAGGTGATTTGCTTTGAACTGTATCATTCTTCTGACCTTTAGGCCAAACAACTGCTACGATAATTGCTAAGATAATAACAATCAGTATTGCTAGTGACCATTTCTTTTTCTTATTCATATTCCCCTTCATTTGTAAATTTTAAAATCACATTTTATTTGTTTATATACGCGTGGTGCTAGTTAAGTCGTTTTAGTTAATAAAAAAGTCCAATCGGATTAGACTCAAGTTGTAACTTAAATTAAATAGAAAAGAGTCTGATCTAATTGAACTACCTCAAGCTTGATCGTTTTTCTCACCATTTACAAGTTAGCTTTGCTCGTCTAAATGTAATTTGTCGTTCCTTGTACAAGTTTTGTGCTCCTGATGAATTGAAGCACCGTAAAAATGTTGATCAGGTTAAAATTTCTGACAGCTCTATCTTAGCGATGCTTATTTGGCAAACTGAAATTGGTATCGAATCTCAAAGAAGATTTTGTAAATTCTTTGTCGGTTTGTCTCATTCTCGCTTTAATCGTCGGGCACGAATGCTTATGCCTTTAATGCGCTGTATCCGTCAAGATTGGAATCAAGAAGTAAAAACAGCTGGAGAATTCTTAATCATTGACAGCTTCCCAGTTCCAGTTTGTCAGCCCATCCGCAACTATCGCGTCAAGATCTTTCGTGGCATAGCTGATATCGGCTATAAAGCCACTAAAAAAATCTATTATTACGGCTTCAAGGTTCACGCGCTAGTAAGTGATGACGGCTATGTGCTTGACTACGCAGTCACTAGAGCATCAGTGCATGATGCCAAAGAAACAGTAGAATTGATGATTAATGCTCATCCAATTAACCATTATCTTTTGGGCGATGAAGGCTACTTAGGAAAAGATTTAGCTACCGAGTTAAAAGGTATGGGCTATGTGCTTTGGACACCATATCGAAGAAACATGGAAGGCGCTAAAAAGCATAACGATCATCAACTGATGGCAATTAGAAGAACAATTGAAAGCGATTTTTCTTTGCTCAGTTACTATAACGCTGAAAATAACCGAGCAAGGAGCTTAGCTGGTTTTCAGCAGCGGCTAGAAATAGCCATTTTAGCTTATAATATGGCATATTGCCTAGAACGATTTAACTAGCACCACGCGTGTTTATATATAAAAATATAGTGCTATAATTTGTATATGTCAACTGTTTAATAATTAAGATTTGAATCTACTTGTAATTTACAAAATTACATCAGAAAAGAATAAAATGCGTATTTCTACTAAATTCAGTGATGCAATTCATATTCTCAGTTTCATTTATATCTATAAAAATAAGATTCAGCTTTCTAGTGATAACATCGCTCGCAGTGTCGAGATTTCACCAGTAATGGTGCGTAAATTAATGAGTCAACTAAAAAAAGCTGGGTTACTAGAAACGACTCATGGCTCTGCCAATCCGCAATTAGCGCGACCAACAGAAGATATTTCTCTCTTAGATATCTTTTTAGCTGTTGAAGATAATCATCATTTATTTACGATTGATTATGAAACAAATCCTCAATGCATAGTCGGTGGTAACATTCAAACCGCTTTAGAAAAATATTACAACGAAGCTGAAATTGCGGCTAAAGCAAAATTGGATCAAACTAAATTAGCCGACGTGATCAATACCATTTTGATCAATGAAAAAGAGAAAAGGCATTAATCTAAGACAACCACATGTTTACCGCTAAATTGTCCAGATTCCAGATTGCTTTGTGCTTCTCCTACCTTATCTAAGCCGTGGTACACTTTAGCAATTGGCAATACCAGTTTTTTCTCTATCTGAAGGTCTTCTCATTATTAGTTATTATTTACTTATGGGATTAGTCGGCTTACCCGTCTTCGCAAATTTTACGGGTGGCATAACTATCTTCCTAAGCCCATTCGGCGGGTATTTAATCGGATTCTTTTTCTACATCATAATTACCAAATCAATCTTACGCTTTCCTTCAACTAGTATCTATTCATTAACGTTCGCCAACCCGGCCGGTGCGGCCATTCAGCTCCTAGTAGGAACTATCTGGATCATGTTCTATTCCAATGTATCTCTAATAAAAGCAACAATGATCGGCTTCGTTCCTTTTATTATTCCCGGATTGGTCAAACTATATTTAGTAGTAATTATCAGTCGCCGTTTGTTGAATTTGTCATTGTTAAAAAGGTATAACTCCCATGCTCAATCAAAATAAAATGGATCCTTTATCGAAACTTGATAGAGGATCCATTTTTTAATTTTTTATAAAGATTAAATTCTTCCAAAAAAATTTGATCATTTTTTGCGAATTAAATAATGATGGGCAAAAAAAGAAGCACATACCGCTTTCCGTATGTGCCGCTCTTCAAAGAGTCTTTGCAATGGTTGTGAGCCTTTTTTTGACTAGCATATCGCCAAGGCAGTGGGCAACCTGATCAAGTAATTGATCCTTAATTTTACTGCTATTCTGAAGCTAATTATAACATATCAGATTTAAACGATGAAGTTACAGGAACAGCTTATTATTTGTAAATATTATCAATTTTTATAGAATAATAGTATTAAATATGATACTACTATTCTAATTAATTTAGGATGTGATTATCATAAATAAAATTCAAAAACTAGAGGCAAAATTTCGAGAGAAGCCAATAAGAAAAGACTTAACATTTGCTGAAGCTAAAAAGTTACTAGAATATTACCATTACACTCTCCATAATGAAAATGGTAGATCACATTATACAATTGAACGAAAAGTTAAAAAATATCCAACCACCATTGCAAACCATGGAATATTGAAGAGATATAATATTAAGGATATTCTAGCAATGATTGACCAAATCAAGGGGGATAATTAATCATGAAAAAGGATTTAAAGTATTACATGAATTTAAACTACCCAACTGAATTTCAAAAGATTGTTGAACAAGATGGTGAATCATATTACCGTGTCACTATTCCTAAATTACCAGGATTAATCGCATATGGTGATAATGTTAATGAAGGAGTTGAAGAATTAGAAGAAGCCAAAAAAGCTTGGTTTTCTTCTTGTCTTCGAAGAAATGTAAAAATTCCAGAACCCGTACATAAAAAGTATTCTGGAAAGTTATTAGTTAGGATGCCCAAATCCCTGCATGAACATCTAGTCGAAGAAGCAGATGAAGAAAATGTATCTCTTAACTCATATATTGTTAGTAAACTTGCTCAAAGTTAATACAATCAAAAAATAAAGGTTGATCAAATTCATCAAGAGTTGATCAACCTTTTTTATCTAAACAACAAATACCAAATTGCATTAAAAGCCATACCGCCTAATGCCCACAGAACACAGGTCTTCGCGCGGAATTTATTGCGCTTAGCAATTGCGAAATAAATAGCCATGATAAAACCAATGAATGGAAACAAAAATGCCCAAAAAGCATCCCAATTTCCACCTTGATTTTGCGGTTTAGATTCCGGATAACGGCGATTGCGATATTTATCAAAGTAATAAACAATAAACCCAGCTCCGATTAGAGCTACTAAAATGATTAAACCTTCACGCATGATATTCTCTCCTATTTGTTCTGACCGTTACATCCAAAATAAAGGAAATTCCGATTTTTTGCAAATATTAGACAATGAGGAATCAAAGAAAAAAGCATTTATCGCGACAATCGATAAATGCTTTTTTAATTTATTTTACTTTAAAGTAGCGACGAGCAGTAATTTGATTATAGCCTTTTTGAAATTCTACTTTGACCTTACTGCGGTTTTCTAAGGTGAATATAATTACGCCATTTTTAATAGTCTTATGTGGTTTCAAATTATGTTCCATCTTACCTAAGCCCTTAATCAATGAGGATGAATTAGTCGCACCAGTAGTTAATTCCTGCCATTTTCCATGAACTTTTTGATAAGCGTTAACGCCAGAATGGTTCATCAACATGTCACTCTTAACTGTCCTTTTACCATGGTTAGTAACATTTACCCAAAGCACTAAGATTTTCTTACTTGCTTCTTCTTAATGTGAAAAGTGAGTGAACCACTTTTGACGGTCTTCGAAGCCGCCTGCACAGTCTGAGGTTGAGAAACGACTGGAGCAACGGTCCCTACCGAAGCGGTAAGGCTAATGCAGCGGCACCGAATTTGATAATTTTTTCATAATAAACCTCCGTTATGTTTTTAAAAATTCTATCCACGTTTCATCATATCAAAGACTTACATTATACGGCAAGTGCGTGTTCTGAGCATTCTGTTTATTTTCTGGAGATGTTATTTATCATTTTTGATAATTTTCATCACTTTTGGTGCAATTAAACTTTGTTCTAAAACTAAATCAACTGGCTTATAGTCAGGATCAATACATTCATCCCAATATTCAAGGTGCTTTTTGTCGATATAACTCTCGGACTCTTCGACCGCACTACCATTTTCACCCTGTACTGAATACCAATAAAAGTATGTATAACCATCTTCATTTTCATCTTTAAAAACAGTTTCGACATACATCTTTTCACCGGACATCGTGGCTACGGTATCTTCATGATGGTTATTCAAAAAATCCATCCATTCTTGAGCTTCCGCTTCTTTACCTTTTTTGATACGAAAACGTGTTAATTCGACTTGTGTCATTTTATTATCCTTCTATCTTTTTACCATTGATATATTTTCGCTTGGCATTAATCGCCATCTTCTTAACAACATCTTCACCTAAGTCACTACCCAGCATTTCAGAAATTCCTAAGAGAAAAATCGCTACATCAGTAAAGCAAAAAGTTGATTTTTCTTATTTTCTAGAACTACTTTTTGTAATTTCTACGTATCAATTTTCTGAAATTATCAACCTATCTTAAAGCCCATCCCTCAATGTCTCAAGCATTTTCTCACCAATCTGTTTAAACGGAAGATCCTCAATTTTTTCAGTATAATTAAAAATTCCGATCGCAGTTGTAAATATCAAATATTGTTTTGTTAAATCTGATAACTCATAATCTGAATTTTTATTCGAATATCCTCTTAAAAAAGCAGCAATCAAATCCAAATTCAATTTAAAGTCTTGATAAAACAACTTTATAAAATCTTGGTAAACAGGACCAAGTCTAGCCTTTTCAAAATCAATCAATACCAGCTTATCATTTACGTATTTATAATTTCTGATTCCAACATCCCCATGTAAAACAAATTTAGATTTAGTTAAAAGTTCATCTTGTATTTCTTTTTTATGATGCTCGAATTTTTTAGCTTCTGTTAATAATTGTCGCTTATAAGTGGAAGCATTAAAAGTATTAATTTCTGTTAAATAACCATCAAACTGATCTTTTACAATTTTAATTTTAGAAAATGGTTTTATTCTAGTATGAAAATCGCCTAAAACTTGCCCCATTTTAAAAGCTATGTCTGAAGTAATATTTTCATCTATGTCCTTAGGGCTAGTATCTTTTAGCACCAAGATATATTTTTGATCTAATGAAAGGGCAGCTAAAACACGATCATTTAGTTGCTCTGTTACCTTTTTTTCAGTGTACCAACCTTGTTTTTTGGCAAATTGCTTTACAAAGACTTTCTGTTGAAATAAATTACTATAACCAATAAATGTTCTATTGAGAGACTTATGAGAAATTGGTTTTAATTCGCCTTGCAAGTAGTTATTCAACTTTTTCTCAATTGTCATCTTATCCTTCTATCTTTTTAATTAAATATATTGCGTCGATCTTTCCTGAAAACTCTCGTCAAAATCAATCACGGTAATTTGATAATCTGTAATTTTATTGGGATCTTCTTCATATCCGTAACCGACATTAAATTGTGCAGCCATTTGACCAAGTAAATTCAAAATATCTATAAAATCTTCAAATTTGTACATATAAATCGTGTAACCATTTTGACACTCTTCAATTTTGCCATGATAGTTTGAATTAAGAGATATTGAAAGCTTATACCATTTCAAAAATCTCTTTTTCTTCTCAGCATTCATTATTTATCACTTAAATCCTACTTATAATCTCCGACCCGATATTCAAACCTGCACCATATGAACTTCTGCCCCAACCGCGACGATCATAATTATCCATATCTGCCAAAGTGTCCCCAGTAAATAAAATCTGCGCAAATTCAATACTTCTAAATTGTGCACATGCTGCTAATGCTGCACATTCCATCTCGACTGTGGCTGCTCCTAATTCTTTAAAATACGTAACTTTCTTTGAGGTTTCTCTAAAAAAGCCATCTGTAGTCCAAGTGACTATTTCATCATAGTTATATCCTAAATCTTTTATTTTAGTCTCAATTTCTGATAGAAAATTTGATTGCAAATCTACAAACTGGCCCGGTTCTTTATAATGAAAAGACATCCCCTCATCACGAATCGCTTTAACAGGAATAAACATTGCATTTTCAGGCAACCTCTTCAATGCTCCAGCATTACCAAACGCCAAAACTTTTCTAACACCATAGGCAATTAACCAATCTAGTAGCTTAACAGCAGCAGGTGCTCCCAATGGAGCTTGACATAAGGTGAATTTTTGATTATTAATTTCCACCTCATAAACTTGAGGTCTAAAAGAAATAGTTTTAAATTTACCTAGAACTTTATGAGGATGTTGTTCCAAAAAAGAATTAACCTCATCCTCTGGAACAAAAGCATATAGAAGTCTCGAGTGGAATTTATAAGGTAATTTCTCAAAAGTTGGCTCAAGCACTGCATGTTGGTCATTATCAAAATCTAAAATAAAAGGTTTCTCACTCATCTCTATCCCTCCAAATTATAACTACCATTTTAACTACGCGGAATAACTCTTCTCCGTTTTTTATGACTAATCACACTCAACTTGAAAACCAGGATCTTTATATGCCTTAAAACAAGCCTCAATTTCATCAAGCGAATTTCTATCTGTACTCAAATTTTCTGGTAATTGATCATAAGCAAAATACTTACGAGTAGTTGTCTCAATATTTTTCTTGAATTCACCACCGAGTGGTTTACAAAGAAAGAAAACGTGAACGACATTGTATGGGTAAATGGCTTCACTATGCTTATTTTGATCATAGATTCCGATAACTCTTTCAACTTCAATATCGAGTCCAGACTCTTCTTTGGCTTCCTTAATACAGTTTTCTTTAACAGACATATTAACTTCACACCAACCACCTGGAAGAGACCAGCTACCATCATTTTCTTGAACTAGAAGAATTTTATTATCCTTAAAAATGGCGGCTCGTGTCCCAAGCTTGGGAGTTTGATAACCAATTTCATTACAAAACAGATCTTTAACTTTCTGTATTGGCAAGTCAGATTTATACGCCATTATCTCCGCAGAAATATCGCGAATTTCTTGATAGCGTTCTAAATCAAAGTTATCTGTTCCGTAAGTTAGCCCAGCCTGTGCCAAGCTTTGCAATCTTTTCGCCCACTCAATTAATAAATCTTTATCTTCCATAGTTACACCCTACTTAAAATCTGTGAACAAATCTTCAATCCAGCACTGTGAGAATCGCTACCCCAATCACGTTCATCATAATTTTCAATATCTGCAAGCGTATCCGCAGTAAACAAAATTTGCGCAAAATCGACATTTCTAAATTGGGCACAGGCCGCCATTCCGGCGCACTCCATTTCAACTGTCGCAGCACCTAGTTCTCGAAATTGTTTAACTTTATCAGGAGTTTCTCTAAAGAAACCATCAGTCGTCCAAGTAGTTATTTCATCGCAGTCTAATTTCATGTCTGTAATTATTTTTTCGATCTCATTAAGGTAATCAGACTTCATATCAATGAATTGTCCTGGCTTTTGGTAGTAAAAAGAAGTCCCTTCTCCTCTAATAGCCCTGACTGGTAAAAACATCTCATTCTCTGGTAAATCGATTAATGCCCCCGCATTGCCAAAAGCTAATACTTGTTTTACTCCATACGCAATTAGCCAATCTAATAATTGAGTTGCAGCCGGAGCTCCCAGTGGTGCCTGACATAGTGTTAATTTTTCATTATTTATTTCAATTTCATAGATATCTGGTTGAAAAGAAACAGAATCAAAGCTACCTAAAATTTTATGCGGCACTTGTTTTAAGAAGCTATCGATATCTTCCTTTGGTACAAATGCATACACTAATTTTTCATGAAATTTAAAAGGTAATTTATCGTGATTAGGCTCAAGAACTGCATGCTCGTTACTGTCAAATTCTAAAATAAAAGGTTTCTCATTCATCTTTATTCCTCCAAATCATAACCACCATTCTGGGGTTAACTCACCTAATGTCATTACTTTATTGCTCTCATAGTCCATCATCACTTCAACATTTTGATAATCTTTTTCCATCATCTGAACCATGAATTCGCGGCAGGCACCACATGGCGCACCATTTTTACCATCAGGCATAAGCGCCAATACACGTGAGATTTTAGTTTCACCATTAGTAATCATATTAAAAAGCGCATTTCTTTCAGCGCATACGCCTAAAGTACAGGCTGTGTCAACACACACTCCGGTATAAATCTTTCCCGATTCTGACAATACTGCAGCGGCCACACCACCGGCTTCCATATGATCGGATATTTCATGGAAGCCCTGTACTTTTTTGGCTGCTTGAAACATCTTCTGCCAAGTAGAGTCAGGAGCTAATCTATTTTTAACGTCTTTCATTCTCTTCTCCTTTAGTAAAAAATGCTTTAACCATTACATAAATTGCAATCCAAATAACTAAACTTAGTAGCCAGAACCAGGAATTATTGGTTATCGTCAACGAGACTCCATTATTTACCATCAAGTTCATTTTTATACCAAAAATTAGCTCAATAGTATGTAATCGCACGTGCGTCCACAATGAAAAAACAAAGTACAGCATAATGCAAGTGCACCAAATTCCTACTGCTTTAAAAATATTTTTTACAATTGTATTCATCTTAATTATTCCAATTCCATCGTGTCCTCAGAAAAAACGATTGGAAATTCATCAGACCATTTCTCAGTCCTTGTTTCGGTTACCTTAAAGCCAAATTTCTGATACAAATTCTTGGCGCGTTCATTATCAGCAAACACGGCTAATCTTACTGGTCGCGGCAGCTTCGCCAGAGCGGTCTTCATCAATGCGGAACCAATGCCTTTTCCCTGCATCCCTGGCAAAACATACAAGAAATCTAAACGGCGTCGTCCAAGACCGACAAATCCAACTACTTGCTCATCTTTTTCAGCAATGTAAATATCACAGGATAAAAAATACTTGCTCATCTTTTTCAGCAATGTAAATATCACAGGATAAAAAATACTTGAGATATGGTGCATCTTTTAACGAGATAAAAACTTGTTCCATCCCTTCTGCTTCAAGTTCCTGCATTCGTCCTTCATCCATGACTTTAGCAAGTTCATCAAAGTCTTCTGCTTTATATTTTCTAATCATGACTTCTGTCAAAACCAAATGCACCTCTTTCATTAATTTATTATAAGAAATAGATTGTTTTTTTAATTCTATCATATATAATTTTAAGCAATATACTAAATTGTTGAAATGAGGAAATCGAAATGAGAAAAACAACTAAGTTTATTCAGCTACTTCTGATAGTTTTAACTTTACTAGTTGGTTCATTTTGTGCTGCGACAGCGTGGATGGCCTTCAATAATGGTGATCAAAAAGTTATGTTTGTCGCACTAATTTTTGCTCTAATTTGCTTTATCGGCACTATTGCTTATTTAAAAGCATTGCTAAAACCATCAAAAGATGAGCCAGAATCTGCTGAAGATCATCAAGTAAAAGTTGTCGCAGCATATCAAACTTTTTCAATCTTAGATTATGTGACTATTGGAGCAAGTATTATTTCAATGATTATATCTACCTACTTGAAAAACACTAACTCTGCCAATTCACAAATCGCATTAACTATCTCTTTAACGCTTTTTGCAGTTTGGCTACTGGGCAATATAATCAACATCATTTGTTTACTTAGAACTTCGGAGAAATAAAGAAAAGCTGCAACAGTGGCTTTTTTTACTTTTATACATTTATGGTGGATGCGAAAATGAAACTTAGAAAAATTAATCCTCAAACATATGAACTATTTGAAAACAATCAATCTTTAGGTACCATTTCTACTTACCGCAATCCTTTTCATGACTCTTGTATATACTTGAAGTTTAACTTAATTAAAATTCCAACCACTTCACCATTTCTAGAAATTAGGAAGCAAGAACAAAAGCCACTACAAGTTATGATTGAATCTAGCCACACTAAACTCGTAGATTTTATGCTAAAAAATGGTTTCAAATGTAAAAGATATTGCTTTGAGGCTGAAGTTAGTGCTACTGACTTAAAGCATCCCTTAAGAACCAATTTTAAAGTTGTGCCTTTTATCGCTACTGATCCTATTTATTCAAAATGTTGCGATTTTCTCTATAAATATTACAAAACTACTCATGAATTAGTCTCACCTCTTACCGCTAGTAAGAATGAATTCATTACTGAAGTCCCAACAAGATCTGGATATTATAGTTTGGATAAACAGGGGCGACTCAACAATGTTGCTTTTACAGAAAATAATGAAATTGCTTATCTATGCTCAGTTGATCCTACAAGTTGTTCATCCTTTATAGATAATTTGTTAATTAAAATCTTCAAAAAATATTCCACTACATTTTTTGAAGCCGACGATACCGATTGGGCGGCTAGTGAATTACTTGATAAATTTAATTATAAAAAGAATGAAAGTTTCAATACTTACATTTACGAGTAAGAGCTTTACTTTTTTTAACTTTTTCTTAATATAATAAAAATTATGGCATACTAACCGCAATACATATATCTAATTGGAGTTGTTGTGAATGTTAGAAAAGAAAATTTACCTATTATCTCGAGCCACCATGCTTTTATCCAATTCTCTCTTTGGCATGATCATCATCTGGTGGCTGCAAACCCAAACCGGCAAATCATCTTTAGTCGGCTTGACTAACGCGATTTTCTCAATTACCGCTGCCTTATCAATTTTTACGGTCCAATTATTGATAAGCATTCCTTCAAGAGAACCAGTCAAACATCCCTATTAGTTCAAACTATCTTGCTATTTCTTTTAGCGGCAGTAATGTTCTGGCTGAGTCATGACATAGTACTAACGATTTTAATTTCAGCTTTTCTTTCCATATGTGATGAATTCTTTAGCCCCCGCGGATCGTGCGATCCTTAAGGAAAGTGTTCCGTCTAAAAAGGATTTAAACAACTTAATTTCAAAGTTGAGCATGATTGATCAAGTCGTGAACATCGCTGGTACTGCTCTTTCAGGTGTTTTATTGAGTCTTTTAATCACTGGCCAATCGATGCTGGTTTGTAGCTGCTTAAGTCTGATTAGTATCTTCTTCCTGTACATTGCGTTAAGAAAAATTCCATCGACTAAACCTCAAGCAAACGATACTGATGATAAAACTAATAACTATCGCGCAAAAGTGTTCAGCGGCTTAAAGTATATTCGCTAAAATAGGTTTCTTAAATACTACTTTTGGTCATGTATCTGCTATTCCTTAGTTTCACCAGCGTTAATTATTCTCTTACCTAAACTAGCCGATAAGCTTGGCTCTACTGGACTTTATAGTACACTCTATCTTTGCTTTGTCGGTGGCTTTCTCTTAGGAGCACTCATCTCGGGCAAGCTAACTCCTACAGTTAAAACGATCTCCTACACTTGGATGCTTAGTACCATTCCTTTATTAATGATGATCTTCTTCCTGTCTAATTGGCTTGCATTAAGTGTGCTCATCGCCTTGTTTGGTTTTCTAACTAGTTTTCAAAATATTCTGTCAGAATCAATGATTCAGATTACTACGGAAGATGCATATTTAGGACGTGTGCTAACCACGATTCGCACTAGTACTTAAATTGGTGGTCCAATCAGCTCCGTAGTTGCTGGAATCATGCTCGATCATTCAGGCGATCAGATTTTAATTATTCTTTGCGCAGTATTCGTCCTCATTGGTGGAATCAACATGCTATTTGCAAAAGAAGCGGCAAACTAAGCCGCTTTTATTTTGTTCAAAGATATTTTATAATCGCCGATTGTAAAATCAAGTTGAACACTTTATAAAAATAAAAGTCCATCTGGACCTGTTTGATAGAATGTTAATATCCACAAAAACATCTATTGGAGGTCACAAATGGACTCTT
>NZ_PCZD01000032.1:0-21650 GCF_002553975.1 Lactobacillus sp. UMNPBX6 | reverse complement strand
GAAATCATCGTTCTTTTTTCATGTCTTAGGAA
The DNA here is from genome assembly GCF_002553975.1 of Lactobacillus sp. UMNPBX6. Taxonomy (NCBI): domain Bacteria; kingdom Bacillati; phylum Bacillota; class Bacilli; order Lactobacillales; family Lactobacillaceae; genus Lactobacillus; species Lactobacillus sp. UMNPBX6. Next base: position 21,618 of record NZ_PCZD01000032.1, on the reverse strand, counting down.
TTAGTTTTTTCCCAGACACTTTTCATTTCATAAATTTAAAGTAAAATAGACATAAGTAGAACTGAATTAATAAGAAGGTGACCAAGTGAAACAAAAGATTATTCGTATCATACTATTTATTCTAGGTGGAATTTTAGGATTATTGCTTTTATATAAATTATATTTAAGCTATCTACCAGAATTAAAATTACTAGTTCATTTTGATCACCATAATGAAGAATTGTTAATTAAAATGGTTCGTAGCCACGGGATCGAAGATTTAGCTTTTCTTTTTATTTTAAATGCCATTTGTGTGGCAATTCCCGGCTTATCTAATGGTATCTTCTGTGTTTTGAATGGAATCTTGTATGGTCCAGCATTTGGCTTTATTGTTAACTGGATTAGTGATATTTTAGGACAAATCATCTTGATGCAGTTTTTGCACAAACTATATGACATTAAACATATGTCTAATAGTAAGATCTACAAATTGTTAACTACACAAAAATATCCGATGGTCGCTCTAACTATTGGCTATCTCATCCCATTTATTCCAAGTGCAACCGTTAGCTATGTCAATATTTTGATTAATAAAAATGATTTCAAAAAGCAATTGATTCCGATTGTGATCGGGGTAAGTCCATTTGCTTATCTTTATGCTTATGGTGGCGACTCAATTTTGCATCTTGACACCAGCAGAATTATTAAGGCAGCAGTCATGATTGTGGCCGTTGCCCTAATAGCTGCAGCGATTTTATTTATTATGAAGCGCGTTAAGAAGCATACAAAAAAAGCTTGATAAAAATCAAGCTTTTTTCTTTTTGCATTAAAACTACATCAAGTTAGCTTCTTTTAACAATTCTTCTACCCAAGTCTTCTTAATCTTGCGCATCCCTGTCTTAAGAGCTAATTTTTCAGGGAGTGGCATGTCTTGATCAGCCAGCTTCCTCTTGTCTGACATATAGTACATTGCCCGCAAGAGTTGACGAATATCGTAAATTGAATCAAATACTTCAGGAACACCACGGTCAACATTCAAAAGCGTATAAACAGCTTCCATAGCCGTTCTGACTGAATATTCAGTAGTAAATACGGTATCTCTTGTTGGCGACTCCGCAAAGTTACCAATAAAGGCGATGTTGACAGAACCATCTGGTACAACGGCTGGACGGTCACCGCTATGTCTTGGCATGAAGTAACTAGTAATGTATGGCATGTAAACAGGAACAGTATTCATGTTTTCTTCACTAGCTAATTCACTAATTTGACTTTCTGGAACACCTAAGTGATACAAAAGTTCCTCGGCAATTTCCTTACCGCTGCAGTCAACCACTCTCTTCTTAATGTAATTACCTTCAGTGTCTGAATAAAGTGCATAAATCCAAACTACAATTTCATCTGGATTTTGACTCTTGAAGTGTGGTTGACGGTGAATAGTAAAGCTAAGCTCCCAGTTAGAATCGACAATCGTGATAATACCACCAGTATTAACTTTGCCATCATAAAGACTACGTTTAGTCAAACGTTCAAAGTATGGAGCTAATTTCTTATTCTTCAAAGTAGTAGTTGCGGAAACAAACCAGCTACGTTCTGGTAAGTTTTCACAGAAGACATCTGGGTGACCAAAGTCTGGATCTTGCTTTGCCAAATTTTCCCATAACTTCCAGGAACTACCTTTAGCATGTGTAATTGGAGCTGGGGTATTTTGATCACCGTAAGTTGAACTCTCAGTAATTGAACCATTAGTAATAAATACGATGTCATTTGGAGTCAATGGAACTTCTGTTTCCTTGCCATTTTGAGTCATAATGATCTTCTTAGCAATCTTTTGCTTGCCATCATGATCAACTTCTACATTTTGAACGTGACAATCATATTCAAATTTAACACCATGATCTTTTAAGTATGCCAAGAGTGGTTTTACCATTGATTCATATTGGTTATACTTGTTAAATTTCAAAGCGGTAAAGTCTGGCAAACCATCAATGTGGTGAATAAAGCGCATTGCATAACGGCGCATTTCGGCTACTGAGTGCCATTTTTCGAAAGCAAACATTGTTGACCAGTATGACCAGAAGTTAGTCTTAAAGAAGTCATCGCTAAAGAATTCCTCAATAGTTTCTCCTTCAAGTTTCTTTTCTGGTGTCATGATTAATTTAACAATTTCATTAGTACATTTGCCTAAACCGTATTGACCATCACTTGGAAGACGATCACCACGGTTATAAATCAAACGGCAATTTGAGGAGTTAGGGTCTTCTTTATCAAGCCAATAATACTCATCAAGATAAGAAGCACCTGGAATTTCCAAACTTGGAATTGAGCGATACATATCCCATAAACATTCAAAGTGATTCTCCATTTCACGTCCACCACGGACAACGAAGCCAGCGTTTGGACGTTTAGCACCGTCAAGTGAACCACCAGCTACTGGCAATTCTTCCAAGATATGAATATTCTCACCTTTCATTTGAGCATCACGAACCAAGAAGACAGCTGCAGAAAGGCCAGCTAGACCGCTACCGATAATATAAGCAGACTTATTGTCTACGCCTTCAGGCTTTTTAGGATCTGCAAAAGCTTCATAATTACCATTGGAATAATACATAAAGGTATCCTCTTTTCTGTATAAGTATAGTTTTATATTGCACTTATCATTCTAAAGAATGCGCTTTCTTTATGCAAGTATTTTAATAGTTTATCCTAATGATTTTAAAAATTTTTATTAATTAACTAATTTTTGCCATAACTTCGACATGTCTTGTGGATCTTTGATTTCAATTACTCGCTTTTTTTCATTATCAAATGGATCAGGGAAAGCTAAATAAAAACAATTTAATGCTTGCCGGGAAAAATCGTCATCAATGCCATATAAGGGATCACCAAAAAGTGGATGGCCTAAATAAGCCATATGAACCCTTATCTGATGCGTTCTACCTGTTAACAGGCGTAATTCTACTAGACTAGCCCCTTTAACTTGGCTAAGCACACGATAACACGTCTGTGCTTTTTTTCCGCTTGCTACTACGGCTCTTTTTACACCGTCGCCTTCTTTACCGATCGGTTCATCAATTAATCCAGCTAACTCATCTTTCGCAAAATTCCCATGAACAATAGCGTGATACTTTTTAATAAACTGCTCTTTACCAATTTTGCTAAAACGAGCATGCGCAACAGCATTCTTTCCAACTAATACTAAACCAGAAGTATCTCGGTCCAAACGAGTAATCACATGAGGCTTTAAATCCTTTTCATTTTGACTCGAAAAATAGCCCATTAATCTATTTACAATAGCATCGTTATCTTCATATCTAGACGGGATTGATAAAACCCCAGCTGGTTTATTTAGCACAATATAATTTTTAGTCTCTAAAACTGGATCTACCGGATTATTAGATGGCTTCAAAAATTGATTTTTCTTTTCTTCACCACTAACAAAAATAACTTCATCCCCAGTCCGTAAATGAAAACTTAAATATCTTCGCTTATGATTTACCAAAATCATTCCGTGATGATGTCTTGCCTTAATCAAAGCCTGATGCGAGAAACCATTCTTTAACAAAAAAGAGCCCAATTTTTTGGGATCTTTTTCTTGTACAATTAATTTAAATAAACTTGTCATTACCCTCGTTATCCTTAATAAACGCATTTTGTACACGCGCCCAAAAATGGTGATGACCAAACTGATCAAACTGAATTGAGTGCTTAGAAATACGATATTCTATTTTTTTGGCATTTTTAACATCGATTCTTGCCCCATCCACAGTCATTACAAAATGATCAGCGTTAGGCACAATCGTAATCCATTGATCGGGTGCGATTACAATTGGCGCAGATAATGTTCTAAATACACGATTATTGATTGAAGCGATCTCTGTCATTTGCAAAGCTTTTAATCGCGGATGAATTACAGCCCCGCCCAGCGATTTGCTATAAGCGGTTGAGCCCGTTGGCGTAGAAACACATAAACCATCGCCTCTAAAATTTTCAAATATTTCATCATCAATATAAACATCTGCTTCAAGCGTATGTGATATTCTTTTAACCGCTGATTCATTTACAGCCAAATGATAACGAGTATCGCCCGACTCAGTTAACATTTTAATTTCAAGCAAGGGGTACTTAGCCGGTTGATCTTTGGTTAATAAAAGCGCATCAACCATTTTATCAATATCATAATTACGCCAATCAGTATAAAAACCTAAGTGTCCTGTGTGCACACCTATAAAACGTACTGAATCAACCTGATTCTCATAACGATGAAAAGCGTTGATTAAAGTACCATCTCCGCCGACTGTAATTACTACATCTGGATATTTAGCGTCAAAAATGACATTCTTCTTTTGCAATAGCTTCTTAAGATAGGCCACTGTCTCTAAAGTCTTATCATAGTTATTATGCGCTATTGTTACTTTCATGACTTTTCCTTGCCTTTATTTTTGGTAAAAATCTTTTGAGCTTCTTGGACCTCATCCTTAATAGAAGACATTTCTTCATCTAGCTTATACGCAGCTTCTGCGGTTGACTTAAGTCGTTTTGAAATATCCTCTGGATAAGCACCTTGGTATTTATAATTTAAAGTATGTTCAACAGTAGCCCAAAAATTCATTGCTAAAGTTCTAATCTGAATTTCCGCAATTAACTTTTTAGGTCCTTCTGGCAAGTAAACTGTATAGTTAATTACCATATGATATGAACGATAGCCTGAAGGTTTAGCATTTTGAATATAATCACGCTCTTCTACTACTTCCATATCATCACGTGAATGAATTAAGTCTACCACCTTATAAATATCGTCCACAAATTGTGTCACAATACGTATACCGGCAATATCTTGCATATCAGTTTCAATGACATCTGGGCTAATTACCCGTCTCGTCATTTTTTCTTTAATAGAATCTACTGTCTTCACCCTACCAATTACAAATTCAATTGGTGAATGTTCTCCCCTAGTTAAAAAGCCTTGTCTAAGGGAACGAAATTTAACCTTTAACTCGCGTACAGCTTCATTATAAGGCCACAAGAAGTTATCCCAATCTACTTCCATGAGAAAACATCCTTTCTTAGTAAACAAACACATTTTACCATGTTAAAGATTATAATCTGAACTGATTTAAATATTTTTTCCTAACTATTATAATAATTTATGGATTCGGAGGTTTTAAACTTATGAGCAAAAATCGAGAAATCGAAGCTAAAACACTTTTACATAAAGAAACTTATCAAAAAATAGTCAGTGATTTTCCTGTAAAAAGTGATTTTGTACAAGAGAATTATTATTTTGATACACCTGATAAATTATTAAAAAAGCACCATATTAGTTTGCGAATCAGAATTTATAGCGATCATGCCGAACAAACAATGAAAGTGCCTGATCCTAATCCAGTTCAAAAAAATTATCATGAAGTTATTGAAATTAACGATAATTTAACTCATGCGCAAGCTAAAGAATTGGTAGCAAAAAAGCACTTTACCTTTCACGGTAATATTGGTCAATACCTCAGTGCACATTTTGCTAAGGAACAAGACGCTCTTTCACTTTTCACCTGGAGCAAAACTAGACGTATCTTAATGAATGGACCACAAGATTGTGAATTAACATTAGATGCAACTTCTTATCCAGATGGCTATGAAGACTTTGAATTAGAAATCGAGAATGATGATCCAGTTTTAATAACTAATGTCCTAACTAAGCTGGAAAGCGATTACAATTTTAAGCAGAATTCTAGCAATACTAATCAAAGTAAAATTGCTCGAGCAAGTATTCACAAAAAATAACATATAGAAAATAAGGCATATTTTTTGTCACTTTTTTTGTTTCTTGCTAAAGTATCAATAGTAAATCACCAAAGGGGTCGAGAGTATGTTCGAGATTTTTCTATTCATTAATCCAATAGGAATTTACTGTTATGATACGGAAAAACAAATTCGCAACACCGTTGATGAACTTGGAATTGACGTTTGTTATCACTATATTCCTATTGCTAATGTTTGTTTAATAAATGATGACGCTATTAGGCGTCGTAAGGATGCACAAAAGCTGCCAGACATCAGTACTTTTTCTAAAGCAACTTATGATGCGCTAGAAAATTACCATGCTATTAAACTTAAATATGGTAATAAAAAAGCACGTGAATTTTTATATGAACTGCAAAAGAATTTAAGTCATGATGCTTCAGCTTACAATCCTAAATTGTTAGAAAAAATTGCTACTAGGCTTAACATTAAAGCTAATACAATTAATGCAATCAAGAAAAGCAGTTATGTACGGAGTTCAATCGAGGAAGATCAAAAATTAGCTAATCAATGGAACATTAAAGCTACACCAACAATTGTTTTGTTCAATGAGGATAATGAACAAAATGGTGTCCTTCTAGAAGGTCCCGTTGCACATGAGGATTTAGTTAATTTGCTTCTACCTGATTATCAAAATTGCTTTTCAAATTTTATGCCGCAACAAAACCACTTACGCCTTATTTAATAGGCGTTTTATTTTTGCAAAAATTTAGTGACAGAATCTACTTCACCAGGATTACGCCAAGTACTAAACACTTCATCTGGCAGACTATCCACAGTTAGCCCCTTGCAATAAAGTAACTCGCCTATTTTTAATCCGAGCTTTGTTTTCTGTGCTAACTGCTTTCTTAAATATTTTTTTTGATTATTTATATTAATTGGATAGTCTCTTTTTATAGGCTTAAAATGCCAAAACATCTTCATATCTAATTCATCTAAAGCAAAATATTTTACTTGGTAATGAAGATTATTCGTTACCGGTTCCTGTAAAACATTATATTTTAAGCAAAACACATTCTTTTTAGGATTAATTTCCAGATAATAATTTCCCCACAATTTATTCTTTCTAAAAAAGATCGACTGAGTATGTTTTAGTTTCTTCTTTAAATAATGCCTTTGTCCCACAATCCAAATATCGGTTACTCCTATTTCAGAATATAATAAATGTCGATGTCTAAATTCAGTATCACTTAGCGGTGCACATTGAACTTCAAAGGCTAATTTTTCTGAAGCTAAAACGTCTGCTCTTAGCTGACCATCAGCTAACGGTATCTCAACTTGCGCGTTGAATCCGGCCGCAGTAAGCGCGGCTTTCAACAGCATCTTAGATTGATGATGTTCCTCTTTTTCTCCCATCGCATTGCTATAACTAGTTAAATGCTTAAAAAAGGCTGCCTTTTGTTCTGAAATAATTAAAATTACTTTTTTATGACAGTGTGGACAACGATAATCATCTATATTTAAATTTTTTTGACCGGTATTAACCATATTCGCTTCACTAACGGCTAATACTATTTTTTTATTCAACATGGCTGCATACATATTTCTTCACCCATGTTTTATTACGTAAAAAAGAGACGTTTTTTTCTAACGTCTCTTTTTCTTTATAAAATCTTAATTATTGCTTTTGAAGAAAGTAATAGCGAATATAATCAAGAGCATCACGGTTCAACAAACATTTTCCAGTTTCCTTTACCGTCTTCATTTCTTCATCATCAATCTTGATTCCGTATTCATTAGCAATAGCCCAAGCATCAGCTGGCTTAAGTTCAGCATAATTTTCATCTAAAAATGCTAACTTCAAGTAGTATTTACCCCGTAAATAATACAAACTTGAAGCCAGATCACTTACTTTCAAACTATCCGCTAATTCAACTAGATTTCCTAACTCATCAAAGCTGTAGGAATGATGATTTTGGAATTTCCAATATTGAATATTAACTGCGTTCTCCTGATTAGATGATTCAAGCTTTTCTTCTTTTATTGGATCAAGTTCAGTATTTACATCATCTTTCGGATCAAGGTCAAAGAAACTTCTTCTTGAATCGGGCTCTGCCTGTGTTTGATTAGTCTCACTATTCATTGGCTCTATCATTTGACGGAGATTATCAGCATCGTCAGGCTTAATCTTGGTAATCATCAAGTCAAGACCGCCATTGTTAGGCATTACCTGAAAAGTTACAGGTACTCCTTGAGTAAAGGTATGATCAGTATCTACCTCTGAAAGAATGGAGTAGAAGAATTGCTGTATTTTTTGTTTATCCCCCAATAAATCTAAAACCTTCAATCCACGATGAGCTAATTCATTTTTATTAATTCTAACTCTTATTGTATTTTCATTGATATGATCTACTTGCACAGGATATCTCCTCCACGAATTATATAACCTATTGTAGCCTATTTTTTATCTAAAATAAAAGTGTTAGCATCATTACTAACACTCTTCCATATTATAAATCTGCAATTTTTTGGGCTTCAGCCAATTCTAATCGACGAACCTTACGTGGTAAGAAACGACGAATTTCGTCTTCATTATATCCTACTTGAAGTCGACGATCATCCATAATAATTGGTCTTCTTAACAAGCTTGGATTCTTTTCTACTAAATCAAGTAACTGATCAATTGATAAATCATCCAAATTTATTTTTAATTGTTGAAAAGCTCTTGAGCGGGTAGAAATGATTTCTTCAGTACCATTTTCAGTCATACGTAGAATTTTTAATATCTCTTTTTTAGTCAAAGGCTCCGAAAAAATGTTTCTTTCCTTAAATGGAATATCATGCTTTTCAAGCCAAGCTCGTGCCTTACGACATGAAGTACAACTAGGCGAAACATATAAATCTACCATAAAAATCACGCTCCTCAGAACAAATATTTGTATACATTCTTAATCTTACTATTAGTATAACATACTAACTTCTTTTTTGTAAGTACTAATTTTATCTTTTATGTTAACTTCTCTTTATATTCTAAAGATAAAACGTGAATTATTTGTGAAGAAATTGTATGTTTTGTTTAAAATATTTAAATATGAAAAAAGAGACCTTTCGGTCTCTTTTCTCAATTCAAAATATGAATTTATTTGTTGATCTTCTTCATTATGTCATTAACTAACTTTTCATTTTCTTCAGCAGTTTCTGAAACGAAGCATGCCTCGTTAGCCAATTCCTTAAGATCCTTAGTATCAAACTTCTTCATTAAGCTTCTGATACGTAAGATTGAAGTTGCACTCATTGAGTATTCATCAAGTCCCATTGAAAGTAAAATTGGGAACATGGTGTTATCACCGGCAGCTTCACCACACATACCACACCAAATACCATTTTCATGAGCAGAATCAATAGTGTGCTTAATCAAACGAAGTACTGATGGGTTATATGGTTGGTACAAGTATGATAGGTTATCGTTACCACGGTCAGCAGCCATAGTGTATTGGATCAAGTCGTTAGTACCAATTGAGAAGAAGTCAACTTCCTTAGCGAATTGATCTGCTAAAACAGCAGCTGCAGGAACTTCGATCATCATACCAACTTGCAAGTCGTCACCGATCTTAACGCCCTTTTCAACAAGCTTTTGCTTTTCATCATTTAAGATAGCCTTAGCTTGACGAAGTTCAGCCAATGTACCAATCATTGGGAACATAATACCAAGCTTACCGTATGCTGATGCACGAAGCAAAGCTCTTAATTGGGTACGGAAAATCTTTTCGTTCTTAAGTGAAAGACGAATAGCACGTACACCTAAGAATGGGTTCATTTCATCTGGCAGGTCCCAGTAATCTAGATGCTTGTCACCACCAATATCCATTGTTCTGATGATAACTTGCTTGCCGTTCATGCCTTCGATAACTTTCTTGTAAGCTTCGAATTGATCATCTTCAGTTGGGAAGTTTGATGAATCCATGTACAAGAATTCAGTTCTGTACAAACCAACAGCTTCTGCACCGTTTTCATGTACACCTGGCATATCATTAGGAGTACCGATGTTGGCTGCAATAGTAAATTGCTTACCATCGGCAGTTACTGAAGGTTCATCCTTCAATTTCTTCCATTCAGCCTTTTGCTTTAAGAAAGCTTCACCCTTCTTCTTGTAGTCAGCTACTTGATCATCACTAGGATCAATAATAGCTACACCATCAAGACCATCATCAATTAACATGTCGCCGTTCTTAACGTCCTTAGTAATTGAATCAGTACCAACTACAGCTGGTAATTCAAGTGAACGTGCCATGATTGCTGAGTGAGCAGTACGACCACCAATATCAGTAATAAAGCCCTTAACGTATTTCTTGTTAAGTTGTGCAGTATCACTTGGAGTCAAATCATGAGCAACAACGATTACTTCATGGTCAATTGAAGCTGGGTTTGGTAATTCCTTACCAAGTAAGTGAGCCATAATACGCTTAGAAACATCGCGTACATCGGCAGCACGTTCTTGCATGTAAGGATTATCAGTCATACTTTCAAAAATTTGGATGAACTTTTGTGCAGTTTCATCTAATGCAGCTTCTGCATTGATCTTTGAATCCTTAATTTCATTCTCAATGGCACCAGTAAATTCTGGATCATTCAAAATCATTAAGTGAGCTTCAAAAACTTGAGATTCTTCTTCACCCAAGCTCTTCTTGGCAACATCACGAATCTTTTCAACTTCAGTAGTTGAAGTCTTAATAGCATCCTTGTAACGAGCTACTTCAGCTTCAACATCATCAACTGAAGACTTTGAAAATGAAAGATCAGGCTCCACAAGAAGATATGCTGGAGCAATGGCAATACCATCACTAGCAGCAATTCCTTTTAAAGTCTTGGTCATTATTCAGCTAAACCTTCTTTTTTCATAGTGTCAGCAATTGCGTCCAATGCGTCTTTTTCATCGTCACCTTCAGCAGTGATAGTAACATCAGCATTTTGGCCAACACCAAGTGACATAACACCCATGATTGACTTCAAGTTTACTGACTTGCCGTTGTATTCCAAGTTAACATCTGAACCGAACTTTGAAGCAGCTTGTACTAAAAGAGTAGCTGGACGTGCATGAATACCTGTTTCTGCAATAATATGAAAATCGCGTTTTTCCATTATAAATATCTCCTTTAAATTGAAAAAATTAAACTGGTAATAAATACCCATTCAGGTATTAGATTATCATGTTTTTACAGTTTAGACAACAATAATGTAACAGTTTACATTATTCAATCGTCAGTGTTCGTAGCGGTATATACAATAGCACCGCCTCTTTCAGCTCTGCCGGTAATATATTGTCTTTTACCATAATTTCTAATAGTTTTCTGTAAATCAAAGGCATCTTCGGGCTCTACCTTATATTCTTTAAGCTCTCCAGACACCAATTGATCTAAAATCTTTTGATAATCCAAGAATATCACCACACTTTTTAAATTTTATAATTTTTTCATTATTTATTCTACTATTTATGTTAATTTTTCAAAAATATTATTATTTTATGTGCTTCTTACATTAAGTAAGAAATGTAAAGCTTAGCACTTGACTACTAAGAGTGCTAATAATATAATTTTGTTACAACTTAAATGAAAGGCGGTCATGTATTTTGCTTTGTCAAAATTGTCATAAACGGCCAGCCTCCATTCACCTCTTTACTAAGGTAAATGGCCAAAGCCGAGAAATTGATTTATGTCAACAATGCTATCAAGAATTAAGAAATCAACAAGGAAATCTAGAAAATATGAATAATAACAATGAATTTTTTGGCGACTTTGATGATTTATTCAACGCTTTAAACGGAAATAACAACAATGCCGCAAATAATATGAACGGAAATAATCCAAGAATGCAAATGGGCGGAGGAAATGGTAACGGCAATCAAGGTGGTAAAAGTCTCCTTGACCAATACGGTACTGATTTAACTGCTCTTGCTAAAAAAGGAAAAATCGATCCAGTTATCGGACGTGATAAAGAAATCGCTCGTGTAATTGAGATTTTAAATAGAAGAACTAAAAACAACCCTGTTTTAATCGGTGAAGCAGGTGTTGGTAAAACAGCCGTAGTTGAAGGATTAGCACAAGAAATCGTTGATGGTTCTGTCCCAGCTAAATTACAAAATAAAAGAATCATATCATTAAATGTAGTTTCACTTGTTCAAGGTACTGGAATTCGTGGTCAATTTGAACAACGGATGGAGCAATTAATCAAAGAATTACAACAAAGTGATGACATCATTTTATTCATTGATGAAATTCACGAAATTGTTGGTGCGGGTAATGCTGAAGGCGGTATGGATGCTGGTAACATCATCAAACCAGCCTTAGCTCGTGGTGAACTCCAATTAGTTGGTGCTACTACTATCAAGGAATATCGCGACATTGAAAAAGATTCTGCTTTAGCACGTAGATTCCAACCCGTTGAAGTAAAAGAACCTTCTATTGATGAAACTATTAGGATTCTGAAAGGTATTCAACAACGCTACGAAGATTACCACCACGTTCATTATACAGATGATGCAATTGAAGCAGCTGCTAAATTATCAGCTCGTTACATTCAAGACAGATTTTTACCTGACAAAGCCATTGACTTGTTAGATGAAGCTGGTTCAAGAATGAACTTAACTATTCCTTATATTGATAAGGATAAAATGCAAGAAAGAATCAATGCAGCTGAGCAACTAAAAGAAGAAGCCTTAAAGAATGAAGATTACGAAAAGGCAGCCTACTACCGCGACCAAATCGAAAAATACGAAAAAGTTAAAGATCAAAAGGTAGATCCAGACAAGTCTCCAGTTATCACCAACAAGATTATGAATAAGATTGTTGAAGAAAAGACTGGCATCCCTGTTGGTGATATTCAAAAGCAAGAAGAAAATCAATTGCAAAACTTAGCCAGTGACTTAAAGGCTCATATCATTGGTCAAGATAAGGCAGTTGAAAAAGTGGCTCGTGCAATTCGTCGTAATAGAATCGGCTTTAACAAATCAGGTCGCCCAATTGGTTCTTTCCTCTTCGTAGGACCAACTGGTGTTGGTAAGACTGAGCTTGCCAAACAATTAGCTAAGCAAATGTTCGGTTCAGAAGATGCCATGATTCGTTTCGATATGTCTGAATACATGGAACAATATTCTGTATCTAAGTTGATTGGTTCAGCTCCTGGTTATGTTGGCTACGAAGAAGCTGGTCAATTGACTGAACAAGTTCGTCACAACCCATACAGCTTGATTTTGCTTGACGAAATTGAAAAAGCTCACCCAGACGTTTTGAACCTCTTCTTGCAAATCTTAGATGATGGTCGTTTGACTGATTCACAAGGTAGAACTGTTTCATTCAAAGATACAATCATCATCATGACTTCTAACGCAGGTCAAGGCATCAAGAATGCTAGCGTTGGTTTCGCTGCTGAAAATGAAGACGAAAGTAATGAATCAGCTAGAAACAACATGAGTCAATTCTTCAAGCCTGAATTCCTTAACCGTCTTGATGACGTCATTGAATTCAACGAATTGACTAAACCTGACTTACTTAAGATTGTTGACTTGATGCTTGCTAACACCAACAACATGGTTAAGGATCAAGGTTTGTACATTGATGTTACCGACGCAGCTAAAGATAAATTAGTTGAAGATGGATTCAACCCTGCTTTAGGTGCTCGTCCACTTCGTCGAACAATTCAAGAAGAAATCGAAGATAACGTTGCAGACTTCAAGCTTGATCACACTGATAGCAAGAATCTTAAGGCAGATGTTGTCGATAATAAGATCGTTATTAGCGATGAAAACACAGCTGAGTAATTACGCCAATTAATAATTCAAAAAAGATTCTGCGATTAATAATCAGTAGCATCTTTTTATTTAATTTAATAAAAATAAAAAGATGCTTCTTAATTTGATGTATACTAAATTTAAGTTATAAAAACTAAAAGAAACAGGTGAAATTCATGCATTTAATCGATGTAACTAACAACTATTCTAACTTGGTTCACAGTCAGCTCAATACTACCGATGCTAATTACGTTAAAGTATATTCATTAGGAAATACTTCAGTAATTTATACCGAAAGCAAAAATGCAATCGGCATTGCACTTGAAAACCATGATCGCCGTGTCCGTGAAGATGAAATTGAATTTGTCATCAAACGATTAATCAAAGATTACGATTCTTCATATACTTTAACCGTTGACAAGAGCCGTCACGTCATTGAAATTCACGTCGACAAGTAAATTAAATAAATTTAATCACAAAAATAAGCGTCTAGAGGATTTATTTCCTAGACGCTTATTTTTTATTAAAGCTTTTCCGTTAATTTAACATCCGGATACTTGTCGTGGAAGAATCGTTCTGCAAATTCATTCTCAAACAAGAACAATGGATTGCCATAACGGTCTTTTACTAGAAGATTACGGCTGTTAGACATACGAGGATCAAGTTGCTCTGGATCAATCCAACGCGCAACTCTATGTCCAATACTATTCATCTCAACTTCTGAATTATATTCATTCTTCATTCTGAATTGGAAGACTTCAAATTGCAATTGACCAACCGCACCTAAAATATATTCATCGGTTTGGTAATTACGGTAAAGCTGAATAGCACCTTCTTGAACCAACTGATTCATTCCCTTGTGGAATGACTTTTGCTTCATCACATTCTTAGCAGTTACCCGCATAAACAATTCTGGAGTAAATTCTGGAAGTGGTGGATAAACGATTTTACGTTTACCTGAATAAATACTGTCTCCAATTTGGAAGTTACCAGTATCGTACAAACCAACAATATCTCCAGCTACGGCATCTGAAACTTGCACACGTTCACTAGACATAAATTCAGTTGCATTATTCAAACGGATTGGCTTACCTGTTCTTGCTAAAGTAACATCCAATCCTTTTTTAAATTCACCACTACCAACACGGACAAATGCGATTCGATCACGGTGGTGAGGATTCATGTTAGCCTGAATCTTAAAGACAAAGCCTGAGAATTCCGGATCTTCTGGACTAAGTTCTTCATCCCCATTAACAGTATGACTTTCAGGAGCCGGTGCTAAATCAACGAAACTATTTAAGAATGTTTCTACACCAAAATTGGTTAAAGCTGAACCGAAGAAGACTGGAGTTTGATCACCCAAAGCAATTTTTTCAGGATCAAATTTATTACCAGCTTCTTTAACCAATTCAATTTCATCAAGAGTATCTTGGAATTGAGGATCTTGACTCAATGGTTCGCTATCAGGCAAAGTACCATCTTCATTCAATGGTAAGAAACGGTCTGCGCCATCTTTGCGGTACAATTCAACGCGATTATTAGCAATATCATACAATCCTTTTAAAGTTTGACCAGAACCAATCGGCCAGTCCATTGCTACACCTTCAATGCCGAGCAAATCTTCAAGTTCAGCAATCAAATCAAGTGGTGGTCGACCATCACGGTCTAACTTGTTCATAAAAGTAAAAATCGGAATACCACGTTTTTTAACAACTTTAAATAGTTTCTTAGTTTGTGGTTCGATACCCTTTGCAGAGTCAATTACCATGACAGCAGCATCCACCGCCATTAAAGTACGATAGGTATCTTCTGAGAAATCTTGGTGTCCTGGTGTATCCAAGATATTGATTCTCTTGCCCTTGTACTCAAACTGCATAACGGAACTAGTAACTGAAATACCACGCTTTTTTTCAATTTCCATCCAGTCACTTGTAGCAAAGTTACCAGTTTTACGGGCTTTAACAGTACCAGCTTTTCTAATTACCCCACCAAATAACAGCATTTGTTCCGTAATTGTTGTCTTACCTGCATCTGGGTGAGAAATAATTGCAAATGTTCTTCTTTTCTTTACTTTCTCTGCTAACTCTTTATCCATTACTCTTTTTTATCTTCTTCCTTTTTTATTTCTTGTTTATCCTTTGTCAACAAAACCGTAAGTAAACGTGACCCTTTCATTCTTCTAGTAGTCAAAGTCATCCCGTCACCAATGTCAACGGTTAACTTTTCTCCTTTAGCTGGGATCATCTTCAAGGTATTAATGACATAACCTGCTACCGTATCTACATCTTCCATTTCAAGATGCGTACCAAATTGCTCATTAAAATCATCTAACGGCATTTTTCCATAGATAATATACTTATTGGGCGCAATTTGATTATACAAAATCTCTGTATGATCAACCTCGTCGTCGATATCCCCTACGATCTCTTCGACAAGGTCTTCAATAGTAGCCAAGCCAGTTACGCCACCATACTCATCTGTTAAAATAGCTAGTTGACGCTGCGTTTGCTGCATTTCCATCAACAGATCCCCTAATTCTGCTGTTTCTGGTGCAAATAAAGGTTCAGTCATTACATCTTGATAATCAAGATTTTCAAACCCCTTAATCTTAGCCTTACGCAATACCGTTCTGATATGAATTATGCCGACGATTTTATCCTTATCTCGTTTATATACTGGAATACGCGAATACGGCTCACGCAATATTTCATCAAGATTATCTTGAAAACTCACATCCGCATCTACCATAAACGCGTCCGTTCTTGGTACCATTACTTCGCGAGCCATTTTCCCCTGAAAGTCCAGAATTCTTTCAAGCATTGAGAACTCAGTATCATTAATTTTATGATTATCATGTAAATTGATAATTTCTTTTTCTAAATGATCTTTAGTTCCTTCTTCTGTCTCACCTGACAATCTATTTTTAAGGCGAACAAAAAGATTCTTCGCTCCAGGATCACTACTCATTTTTTTACTCTCTTTCTTAAAAAAAGTTATCTAAATAAAGTTATTATAGCATAGAGCAATTAACAGTATGTTAAAATAGCAAATAAGACTAAAAGGAGGAAATCCTTATGAAAAAAAGCCACGTTTTATTGGTTTTTACTTTTTTATTACTTGTTCCATATATCTGTAGCTTACTAATTATCGGTATCGGCTATAATGCACTAGTTCTCCATTCGGCAGAAATTTACCGCACAATTATTGGTGCTTTAGTCGGTTCTATCATTATGTTTGCAGTTAAAGCTACGATTCAACGACCAGTTGATCTATTAGCTATGCAAACTAATGACGGTTTGTTAAAGCAGCTTTTGCGCTTTTTCAGTATTAGACGACGCTATTTCTTATTATTTGCAAATATCGTCTTAGATTTTATTTTATGCTTTGCCGCAACTTATTTAGTACGTGCCGTGTTAACACTAGATCAAATTGTAGGTAGTTCCATCGGTTTCGTCTTATTAATCATGTTCGTATCAACTTGTCTTGGCGCTTATGTTGAATACGATAATCTATCAATCGATCCACAACAACATTAATTATTCACTGACCTTTACGTAAAATGCTTGGGTCAGTTTTTTTGTATCTAAATCTAGATTCCAGACAATATATGGAGTATCGCTATCACCTAAGTTCTCATAAACCTTAACTCCATTGGCTACTACCTTTTTTACAAAATTAGGTACAGTGCTATTTAATGGCAAGTTAAAGTAAACTAAATTTTGATTTTCTTCTACTTCTTCATCTATTTCAGCCTTAGGTAATTCAAACTTCATTAAACCTGTTGGCACCTTATCAGCTTCCACATCAGTTACTACGCCATACCAGTACATAAAGCTATCTGGGCCTGAAACAATTAAGGCTGAACGCTTATTTTCTAGATTATTATCTGCTAAAAACTTTTGAAATACTTCATCATTTTCCATTTGTTGATTAGATTCCATAAAACTCTTTTGGGCATTCATCAAACTATCTGGGAAAGGACGGCCAACAAATAACTTCTTATCAATATTCTTTTTCATTTTTTCTCCTTAATATTCTGCTAAATCATCAAAATTAATTACTTCACCATTTAAAAATGCATCAATTTCACTAGTTGAAAAACCATGGCTGAAGAGATATTTCTTAATCCGAAACTTGCATTCACTTTCATCATAGCGACGAAAACGTTTATAGGCTTTGATGCCCTGCTTTTTTAAAGCTTGCATTTGCAAATCTTCATCATCTTCAAGATCTAAAGATGCAATTATTTCACTGCTAATTCCACCGTCAAAACCATGCATTAATAACTTAGTTTTCATCTTACGCTTTAATTCTCGCTGAGCCAGTTTACCTGCTTGATGAATCATCGATTTGATTACTCTTTGACCGACTTCAATCCAGTCTTCATCCATCACTTCGTCTAATTCTGTCTGACTGATTTCTGGATCAACACCTTTTTGCGTTAATTTACGTAGCAAACTTTTCGGTCCATCTGATCCGACACGTAAATCATTTTTAATAAATAATTTAGCATACTGACGATCATCTAAATAACCTAACTCATTTAACTGATTAACGGCACTATTAGCAGCTTCATCAGAAATTTCATGCTTTTTTAAATACTGCAAGACTTCAAAAATAGTTCGAGGTTCGTAACTCAAAAAATGTGCTGCTAGATCACTAGCTTTAGCAGCAGCATCAAATTGTCTGATTTTTTCAACTTGCTCATCATCAAGTTCTTTTCCTTTTAAAAGAACAAACTCAGCGACTGTTTTTTCACCAGCAGAAAAAGCATATTTACCATCTAGGAAAATATTATAGCGACCTGGGCGCTTTTGTGCACTAACTTTGGTTATGATCATTTTTTCACCTCGCATATTCCAAAATACATGCTAGCAAATTTTTTTAAATCTTGCTAAGAACTTTTACCAGGTAGTACAATTAAAAGCAATGTAATTAGTTTTTAGTAGAAAGAATAAGATGATGAATAAAAAATTTACAAATAAAAAACAACATCATGAAAAAGATGTAATTATCACAATTAAACGTTTGGGAATTAATGGCGAAGGAATCGGCTATTATAAAAAGAAGATTATCTTTATCCCAGGTGCTTTGCCAGATGAAGTAGTCGTAGCCAAAATTGTTAAGAGCTACCCTCACTATCTTCAAGGTGAACTTGTCCGCATTAAGGAAAAGAGTCCTGATCGAGTAGCTTTCCCAGAAGGCGTAGATCCAGAAATTGGTGGATTGGAACTAGCACATTTGTCTTATGAAAAGCAACTTGAATTCAAGCGTAATAATATGCTTGAATCACTTAGAAAGTACCATCCAAGAAACTATGCTAAATACAAGGTTAAGAAGACTATCCCTGCTCCTGATGAATGGCATTACCGCAATAAGGCACAATACCAAATCGAAAATGTTCACGGTAAAACTAAATTAGGTCTTTTTGCACCAAATTCTCACCGCTTGATCGATTTGCCTAAGATGCCTACGCAAAGTGAAGACACTCAAAAGACTGAACGTGAAATCAAAGTTTTAATTGAGAAGTTGCATGTCCCTGTTGCTAACTTCCGTCGTCATTTACCCGGCGTCAAAACTATCGTAGTGCGTCAATCTGAAGCTAGCAAAGAAATTCAAGTTACTTTGATCACCATTGGTCACAAGATCAAGAACTTAATCCCACTTGCTAAAGAAATCATGAAGCTGGATAATGTCGTCAGCGTTTACCAAAACGAAACTGAATGGCAAAATCCACAAGTTTGGGGCAACAAGACCGAAAAGCTTTTAGGTAAAAACCAAATTACTGAAGAAATCTTAGGCAAAAAATTCGCCTTGTCTCCGCGTGCCTTCTTCCAACTCAACCCGGTTCAAACTGTCAACCTTTATTCAGAAGCATTGAAATACTTAGACTTAACCCCAGATCAAACTTTGATCGATGCCTATAGTGGCGTTGGTACCTTAGGTATTTTGGCTGCTGATCGCGTCAAGCAAGTTATCGGAATCGAAACTATTCCTGAAGCCGTTAAAGATGCAGAGCACAATGTGGAACTCAATCACATCAAAAATGCAGATTACATCCAAGGCAGCGTAGAAAAGGTATTGCCTGAATTAAAGAACAGCGGCGTTTCAATCGATGCCTTAATCGTTGACCCACCTAGAACAGGCTTGGCTAAAAAATTAATCAAAACTCTTTTACAGGTAAAACCTGAAACTTTTGTTTACATTTCATGTAACCCATCTACTTTAGCTCAAGATTTAGTCTTATTAAGTGAAGTTTACGATGTCCGTGTAATCCAAAATGTGGATATGTTGCCACAAACTCCACGTTGTGAAGCAATCGCTAAATTAGTTTTAAGAAAATAAGATAAGAAAAACAACCTAGTTATCAGCTAGGTTGTTTTTGCATACAAAAAGCGACTGTCGGGCAATCCTTGTCTCTTAGCAGTCGCAATTCAAGTGGATGAGGTAGCTCATCAAATTGATAGTCACGATCTTCAACTGTTCGTTATGTATTAAAACAATGGCATCATCGTAACCAATATTAACATTCACTTGTTCGGGTCTTTACATAAAACGTAACTTTTAATGAATTGGAGTTTTGTAAACAGCCATTATTAGGGCTGATACCTCTACATATAGAGAATCTTTCAAGTTTCCAATAATAATACAATTCTGGAGATAAAAACTTACTTATATTTATACTTGTTAACTTAATTTCTACCTCTTCCACGTCCCTAATTATATCCTTGTTGTGTAACCGCTTGCAATAATTAATGAATATATTTTTTCAAAAAAGCTTTGATAACTTGTCGATATTTATTTTTGTACATTGGATAAGATAGAGCGTGCCCAGCTAACGGTGCAACCCATAAAAACTTAGGTGCATTAGTTGCCGCATAATTTTGATACACCATTTCGGTAGGCACAAAGTGGTCTTTTCCACCATGGATAAACAAAAACGGCCGCGTATTCTTCCGCAATTGTTTAACAGATGATGCTCGTTTTAAGAAAAAGCCATTCTCTATTCTATTAATACCACTCATGGTCTTGATCAAAGGTTTACGAATTACTTTAGGCAAACCAAATAAATTACCTGCTTGATAATCCACTTCTTCTTTTACACTGGAATATCCACAATCTTCAATAAATGCTTTTACCTGCTTAGGTAATTTTAAGCCGGAAACCATCATCGCAGTAGCACCGCCCATGCTTTGTCCCATCACGACGATCTGAGTATCATCCCCAGTATAGCCAATCGCTTTTTTAATCCAGCGTAAAATATCGTCTTTTTCTACCCAGCCATAGCCAATATATTCGCCTGAGCTGCGTCCATGTGCCCGCGCATCAGGCAACAAGACATTATATCCCAAATCATAAAACATCTTGGCAAAACCAGCCATGCTATCTCCGTCGCTCATAAAGCCATGCAATAAAATCGTCGTCTTCTTAGAATGATTATCAAGATAGTTAGCATATAAACTTATATTAGAATCTACTCTTAAAATCCATTCTTGTTTTTCAAATTCTTTGAACCCAAGCTTGTCACGATATAGCGCATCCCTACCGGATAATTCTTTAGATTCTGGCTTTTTCTTATAAGTGGTCATCGCGTATTTAAAAAAATAGTCGCTAATTGCTAACCACCCTAGTCCAGCCAAAGTCAAAGACGATAATATTATTTTTTTCTTCATTTTGATTCTTCCATGTTAATTTACTTTATTATTCATTCTATAATTAGTTAATAACTATTACTAATTTTAATTATACTTGAAAATGCGCTTAACAGATTTACTTCAATTAATTAACGATTTAAATATTAATACCACTTTTTATCTAAAAATAGACGATAAAGTTGTTCCTTGGGGCAAACTAACTCTGGTAGATGGCCACTGTCTGCTTTATCCAGGAGAAAAAGCAATGACTAAGGCTAAACTGATCCGCTTAGTAGGTCATATGCATAACCGCGGTATTCCTCTTTTAATAGCAGTTGACCAAGAAGAACATCACATTTTTGGATTACAAATCAAAGAAGACAACAATCAAATTGTTCTTATGTAAAAAGGCTACGATCATCATGATGAACTGAGACCTAAAAATTAGACAGTTTAAAATACAGGATTAATAGAGGCTTGATTCCG